>JAFVSF010000182.1 GCA_017503885.1 Clostridia bacterium | reverse complement strand
CTTGAGGCATATACTAAAGAATATCCAGAACTTGGCAATAGATTCCTTGATTATTTATCTAATAAAACTCCTGACCTTATAAACGATGAAAAACTTTTCGATTTTGCTAAACCAGATGCAACAAGAAACACTTCTTTTAAGGTTTTAAACAGATTAGCAGAACTCGTTCCAAACTTGGCAGGTGGTAGTGCTGACCTTGCCCCATCAAACAAGTCAAACATGACGGCAAGAAGTTACTATTCTCCTGAAAATAGAATAGGTTCTAATTTCCATTTTGGCATAAGAGAACACGCAATGTCTGCAATTTGTAACGGTATGGCTCTTCACGGTGGTCTTAAAGTATATTGTGCTACCTTCTTCATTTTCTCTGATTATATGAAGAATGCAATGAGACTCTCTGCTCTTATGAATATTCCTGTTACGTACATCTTGACGCACGATTCTATCGGCGTTGGTGAAGATGGACCTACACACCAACCAGTTGAACAATTAGCAGGCTTACGTTCTATTCCTAATATGAAAGTTTTCCGTCCTGCAGACGGCAAGGAAACTGCTTATGCTTGGATTTCTGCCCTTTCAGAAAATTCTCCAACATGTTTAGTTCTTACAAGACAAAATCTTCCACAATATGAGAATTCTAGCATTAACGCTTTAAAGGGTGCATATATTTTGGCAGATAGCGAAAGACCTACCCCTGATGCAATCCTTTTAGCAAGTGGCTCTGAAGTTGAACTTGTTATGAAAGCTAAAGAAGAGCTTAAAAAGGAAAACATTGACGTTAGAGTTGTATCTGTACCTTGCATGGAACTTTTTGATATGCAAGATGACGTATACAAAGCAACAGTACTTCCTTCAGAAGTTAAAGCGAGAGTTGCCGTTGAAGCAGGCACACCTGATATGTGGTATAAATACGTTGGTTTAGACGGAAAAGTTATCGGAATGACAACGTTTGGTGCTTCTGCTCCATTTAGCGATCTTTTAAAGAAATTTGGCTTTACTGTTGAAAACGTTGTTGAAACAGTTAAAAAAGTATTAAGTAAATAATTTAAAGCACATTAAATTAGCCTTGAAGAAGTCTTCAAGGCTTTTAAATTAAAAAAAAACGTTCCTTTTAGGAACGCTTAAATTTAACCTATTATTTATTATATTAGAAAATATAACTTGTTTTTAGGGCGTAGTTGCAAGCAAAAGAAGGCTCGCTTAGCGACACAAGACACAATAAACCTTTTAGATTATTTCTCGTTAGCTTTAGTGTTTTAAGGCGTAGTTGCAAGCAAGACGAGGCACAAAAAGCGATAACGGATGGGATAGACCTTGTTGGTCATCCCAATCGTTATCGCTTTTTAGAAACAAAGTATTGCGTAGTAAATACACCCTAAATTTAAAGGGTTAGATGCAAGCAAAAGAAGGCTCGCTTTGCGACACAAGACACAATAGACCTTTTTGGTCATTGGGGTTTGGGACACAAAGCAGTAACGCTCTTTTGCGAAGTATATAACGCTTTTAAAAAAAATTATTTATTAAAATATCTCTTTAATAACCCCTCAAATGCCTTGCCGTGTCTAGCCTCGTCACGAGCCATTTCATGTACGGTATCGTGAATAGCATCTAAACCAAGTTCTTTTGCTCTCTTTGCAAGTTCAAACTTACCAGCAGTTGCACCATTTTCAGCATCAACTCTAAGTTCAAGGTTTTTCTTAGTAGAATCAGTTACAACTTCACCTAAAAGTTCAGCAAACTTTGCAGCGTGTTCAGCCTCTTCAAAAGCTGCTTTTTCCCAGTAAAGACCGATTTCTGGATAACCTTCTCTGTGTGCTACTCTTGCCATAGCAAGATACATACCAACTTCGGTACACTCGCCTTCAAAGTTCATTCTCAAGCCCTTGATGATTTCTTCATCAACGCCTTTAGCAACACCAACGATATGCTCAGCAGCCCAAGTCTTTTCACCTTCTTGAACCGTAAACTTACTACCTGGGCACTTGCAAAGTGGGCAAGCATCTATAACAGTTTCACCTTCGTGAACGTAACCGCAAATTGGACAAACAAATTTCTTCATAATATTTCCTCCATAATGCCTTTCGGCTTTGTTTTTCTGAATTTATAATAACATAAAAAAACCCCTTTGTCAAGGGATTTTTAAAAATTTTTAGGAATTATTCTTAATTATTTTAAAAAGTCTATATTTTATGCTTGTTTTAGTCTATATTATTTTCACTATTATCAGTTATAATTTGTTTTTCCTTATTTTTTAAAAGCCCTAAAAGCTTTTTAATACCTACCTCCGATATAATTTCAGATATAAAAATTAAAGTAAACCCAATTACTAAATAATAAGTTATTTCTGCTTTGCCAAATATTAATTCAAATAAAACGCCAAATACAGCTTCAAAACTAAACAATATTGCTACTGCCGTTGGAGGCGTATATTTTTGAGCAATCATTTGCCCAAACTGTGCAAATAACGTACAAACAACTGCAAGATAGGCAATTTTCCACAAAAAGCCTTGTGGTATAGAGAATTCTTGATAATGTAAAGGAAACTCAAAAATACCTGTAACCCCAACACAAAGAACGGACACTGTCAATATTTCGATAATTAAAAGTTGTATTGCATCTTCATTTTCTGCATGTTTAGATATATATATAATTTGGAAAGCGTAAAAAATACCACTAGCAAGCGATAAAAGGTCACCTAAAAACTCTTTGCTTGCATGCTCATTTTTGCCAATTATAGCAACAAACGCTATACCAACCATACATATAACTGCACCTACGTAATGCCTTAATACTGGCTTTGTTGATAAAAATAACCATGATAAAAAAGGAACTAAAACTACGTATACTGCTGTCAAAAAAGCATTTTTAGATGGAGTTGTATATCTTAAACCAACAGTTTGTATTCCGTATGCACAAAACAAGATAACACCCAAAAATAGCCCTTTGAAAAAAGTGCTCTTTTTTATTGATATTAATCTTTTATAGCAAATTATAGAGAGTATTAAACCTGAAATTAAAAAACGCAAAGCGAGAATAAAAAAGGTAAAATTACCATTGCCTAGTGTCGTCAACGTGTCTTTTAACACGATAAATGAACTTCCCCATGCTATAGTAACCAATAATAATAGTACTCTGCCAAATATTGCTTTATTATTTGTTTGTGACATAATACACCACTAATATACGCAATTTTATATTATTTATATACGACAATAAGGCGAATAGCTTCGCTATCCGCCTTTTATTTAAAATTCTAAATTATTCAGCGCTTGCTTCTGCCTTGCTGTGATCAACAACGAGCTTACCGTCATAATAACCACATTTAGCACAAACTGTATGAGGCTGAGTATATTCATGACATTGAGGACACTTAACTAAAGTGGGCATCTTTGCCTTAGAATTGTTAGAAAATCTAGTGTTTGCTCTTTGTTTGGAAGTTTTATGCTTAGGAACTGCCATTTTCGTATACCTCTCTTACTTTATATGTTCACAATTAGTTTGATTTAAATTTGCTCCACATTCGGGGCAAAGACCTTTACAGTCTTCTTTGCAATAAACTGAATACGGCATTGAAAGCATAAGCTTTTCATTTACCATTTCGGTAAGGTCTACAAGCCCTTTTTTAAACTTGTAAATATCTTCACCATCTTCTGTTTCTGAATACTCTTCGTCAAACTCCACTACGCTTTGGAAAATAACGCCCGTTAAACAACGTGTGCAAAGCGTTGATAAAGAATACTTTATCTCACCGTCGACGTATACCGACTTACCATCCAAAGTAAGCCTACCGTTAACAATAACTTTGCCCTCATAATCAGCGTTAGGTAATGTTATAGTCGAGTTATCTGCTTCGTATTCAAAAAGAAAAGTACATTCATCTTTTCCGCTATATTTCAGTTTTCTTACGTCGATAACCATATTAGCCCATATTATAATACGAGAAGTTGAAAACTTATTTATAAAGGTTCGCAACTTCGCAGTATTTCAATCTTGAAGTGTAAAAACAAAGGTTTTTACAGCAAAACAACGTTTTGCAAATATTTTGATTTAATCAAAAGATTAACTTCTTATAGATTATATTATATTTTTGTTTTAATGTCAATTTTTTTAGCATATAAAACGCTAAAATTTAGCATTATTTTGCAAGTCTTTGAGTATCTCTTGCTATAACGAGTTCTTCGTTAGTAGGTATTACAAGAACTTTTACTCTGCTACCTTCTGCACTGATTTCACAAATACCATCGGTAAGGTTGTCGTTTTTAGCCTTATCAACTACGATACCCATATATTCAAGATCTTCAACGATAGACATTCTTACGCCTCCATCGTGCTCACCGATACCTGCTGTAAATACTACGCAGTCAACGCCACCAAGAGCAGCAGTATAAGCACCGAGGTATTTTCTACAACTGTAATTGAATACGTCAAGGGCAAGTTGTGCTCTATCATTACCCTCTGCTGCAGCATTTCTTAAATCTCTAAAGTCTGAAGAAACGCCTGAAAGACCACTTACACCAGACTTTTTGTTAAGGTAGTTGATAGTTTCAGCCAAAGTCATATTATACTTGTTAGCAAGGAATTCAACGATTGCAGGGTCCATATCACCAGATCTTGTTCCCATTGGAACACCACCAAGTGGAGTGAAACTCATTGAAGTATCAATACTCTTACCACCCTTTACGGCAGAAATTGAAGAGCCGTTACCAAGGTGAAGAGTTACAACCTTAAAGTCTTTATCGTTTTCTCTTCCAAGATATTTTGCAGCCTCTGATGAAACAAATCTATGACTTGTACCGTGGAAGCCGTATCTTCTGATTTTAAAATCTTTATATGCGTTATATGGAATACCATAAATGTATGCCTTTGGAGGCATTGACGAGTGGAACGCCGTATCAAATACGCCAACCATTGGAACGTTTGGCATAATTGCTTTACAAGCCTTAACACCGATAATGTTTGCAGGTTGATGTAATGGTGCAAGTTCTGAAAGGCTTTCGATTATAGCCATTGTTTCATCATTTAAAACAACGGAATCGTTAAACTCTTCACCACTGTGAACTATTCTATGTCCTACAGCATCGATTTCTTCCATAGAAGAGATTGCGCCGTGCTCTTTATCAACGAGAGCGTTTAAAACTACCTGTATTGCCTCTTTATGAGTAGGCATTGCAGATTCAATAGTAGCCTCTTTTCCGTTTGCTTTATGCTTACAGAAAGAACCTTCTAAACCTATTCTTTCACAACCACCTTTAGCGATTGCAACTTCGGTTTCCATATCAATAAGTTGATATTTAAGTGATGAACTACCTGCGTTAATAACGAGAATTTTCATTTATCTATACTCCTTAAATAATTTGAGTTTGAAGTGCTGTAATTGCAACTGCAGCAACGATATCTTCCATATGACAACCTCTAGAAAGGTCGTTAATAGGCTTTGCTAAACCTTGACAAAGAGGTCCAACTGCTTGGAAACCACCGAGTCTTTCAGTGTTTTTGTAGTTAGTGTTACCTGCATCAAGGTCAGGGAAAACTAAA
The DNA here is from genome assembly GCA_017503885.1 of Clostridia bacterium. Lineage (GTDB taxonomy): Bacteria > Bacillota > Clostridia > Christensenellales > Borkfalkiaceae > UBA10281. The sequence goes on along the minus strand of JAFVSF010000182.1, from coordinate 12,892 downwards.
ACGTTTGCTCTACCTGCAACTGGAGAGCCTGGTGCTTTGCTTGCACCAACTTCTGGAACGATTGCAGCGTCAAATTGAAGTTCTCCGTCTGCCATCATATCAGGTGCTATTTCGTGGAATTTTTGAACTGCTGCCGTAACCTTATCTACGTCTGCGTGCTTTGCAGAACCCTTAGTAGAGTGTGAAAGGAAAGCAATTCTTGGTTCTAAACCTGCGATAGCCTTTGCACTTTGAGCAGAAGATTGTGCTATATATGCAAGTTCTTCACTGCTTGGATTTTGAATAAGACCAGAGTCTGCATAAATAAAGCAACCATCTGGACAATATTTATTTCCACAATCTGGAGCGATCATAAGGAAGAACGCTGAAACGATTGGAGAACCTTTTGCCGTTTTAATAACTTGAAGACCAGGACGAAGTGTATTTGCAGTTGAATGACAAGCACCGGAAACCATTCCGTCTACGTCGCCAACTTTAAGCATAAGTGCACCGTACATAGTATAATCTTTTGCGAGAGTTTCTCTTGCAAGTTCTAAAGTCATACCCTTAGCCTTTCTAAGTTCGTATAAAAGATTTGCGTATTCTTCGGTTTTATGATAAGTAAGCGGGTCGATAATAGTAACACCCGAAAGGTCAACGTCTGGATTTTGAGCCTTAATTTCTTCTGGATTACCTAAAAGAGTGATTTTTGCTACGCCTTCTTTAACTGAAACAGCAGCAGCCTCTACAACTCTCTTGTCTTCGCCTTCTGGAAGAACGATGTTTTTACCTAAAACAGAGGCTCTTTTCTTGATATCTTCTAAAACTTTTGACATAACGCTCCTTTTAACGGAAATTTGCTTGAATATTTTTTTCCGTTAGTATAAAATATAATTATTAGTCAAACATTATTATACACCATTTTTTTATAAATATCAAGGTTTTGGCTAACAAATAAAACTTTTAATTTAAAATATTAAATTAATACAGTAACATAAAAAATTTTAGGAGATATACTTTGAGAATTTGTTTTGCCGTTTGCGAATACAACCCCTTTCACAACGGGCATCTATATCATATAAATAAAATTAAAAATGAAGTTAAACCAGATTGTTTAGCAATTATTATGAGTGGCAACTTTACCCAGCGAGGCGAAATTGCAATTCTTGACAAATACACGAGAGCATCACACGCAATACTAGCAGGGGCAGACGTTGTTTTTGAACTTCCAACAGTATTTGCGACGGGAAACGCAGAAATTTTTTCTAAGGGTGCAGTTAATTTAGCAAAACAATTTAAAGGCGACCATACTTTATGCTTCGGCACGGAAAGTGCAACAAAAGACTCTTTAATTACTACTGCTACCGTATTGATAAACGAAACGAAAGAGTTTAAACTTTTGTATAAAGAAGAATTAAAGTCTGGCGTTACCTCAATAAAAGCAAAAGTGAACGCTCTTTCTAAAATGAACATTGAAAACGTTGATTGCAACTTACTGAAAAGCCCAAATAATATTTTAGGAATTGAATACACGAAAGCAATTCTATCTAGTAAAAGCACGTTAGATATCTACCCTATCATACGAGAGGGTGCAGGCTATAACGATGATACGCTTTATAAAGGCATTTCTTCGGCAAGTGCCATTAGAAACGCAATTTCAGAGGGCAAATTAAAAAAGACAAAAAACTGTTTACCAAGTTTTGTCTATAACGATTTGCCAAAATCTCTGCCCACTTGCGATGATTTAATATTCTATTCAATTTTAAAGTCTTCAAAGCAAGAGTTAAAAGAAATTATCGACTGCACGGAAGGGCTTGAAAACAGAATAAAAGCACTTTCAAAAACAAGTGATAATTTAGAAGAATTAAAAGACAAATTAAAAACCAAAAGATACACGTATACAAGAATTTCTAGAATTCTTCTCTCTTCAATGCTTGGCATAAACGAGAGCCTTATAAGAAAGTGTTTAAACGATGATTTATATATTAAGGTTTTAGCCATAAAACAAGAAAAAACCTCGCTTTTATCTGAATTTTCAAAGATTACGGATACACCTATAATTACTAGAAAAAAAGATGCAGATATTCTTGTTGGCGTTGCCAAAACTTGTTTTGAAAAGGACGTTTTTGCAAACGACGTTTACGGATTTGCTACAAAACAAAAAACAAATGAATACGAAATGAAAATAGTATAATCAATCCATAGAAAAATCCACACAAAATTGTGTGGATTTTTTATTTAACTACTATACATTCTTTTATGCCGTAATATAATAAAACTTCTATAGTTTGCTTATCAATAACTTCGCCCGAACAAACTATTTGAACGGCTGGTGGACAACTAATATTTAAGTTTGCAAGAACTCTTCCGTCACAATTTTCAACTGGCAATATTTCAGTTTTTGACGTTATAGCCTTTCTTATACTCATTTTTCGTTTTGGTTTAACAACTCTAAAACTCTGTGCTATCAAAGGAGTCTGTTTCTTTATATTTAACAGTATATCTCCAAGCCTTTTTATATCTTCTTTTTCCGTTTGTGAAGAGCACATCATAACGACGAAATCTTCATCTGAAAACTCGCAAAAAACGTTTGATTTTTCTAGGATTTTTGCAATTTTATTGCCTGTATACCCATATTGTTTTGATTTTATTGTAACTTTTAAAGGCTCGTTTCCAACTAGGCAATAACCTGCTTTTTTTAAACGCCTTTTTAACTTGTCAATTTCAGTTATAACCGACTGCAATTTTTGGCTATAATCATCACTTAAATATGCGTTTACGCTATCTAAAGAAGACATTATAAGATAAGATGGGCTTGTTGAACTAAATAACGACATTGCAGTTTTAGGACTACTATCAATTTCGTTTAAAAGTTCTTCTTTTACGTGTAAATATGCTCCACCAGTTAAAACAGGCAACGTTTTATGTGCTGAAGAACAACACATATCTGCACCCAAATCAGTAGGAAATAAACTACTATTTAAAAACCTTAAATAACTGCCGTGTGCACAGTCAACTAGTAACAAAACACCGTGCTTTTTACACACTCTTGAAATTGATTCTATATCTAAAACGTTACCTAAATAATCGGGTGACGTAAGGAAAACTGCAACAGGCTTTCTCTTTAATTTAGAAAGAGTGTTATCGATTTGTTTTGCAGTGATATTGCAAGCAAGATAACCTTGTTTACTAGAGGAATACAACCACTTAACGTCAAAATCTAAAAGTCCAAGTGCCGATATAAAGGTTTTGTGAGCATTTCTTCCTGCTAAAATAAAGGGCTTTTTATCATTTTGTTTAGCATATTTTAAGCAGAGATAAAGCATTGCCCTTATTGCAAGCGAAGAACCTTCCGTTGAATAATACGTATTTACGCCAAACAATTTGCTTGCGTTTGATTCACTCTCTGCAATAATACCATTTGCCTCAAATAAACTATCTGCACCGCTAATTTCAGTAAGGTCTAGCCCCTCAACACCCAAAATACCTTTGCCTTTATGCCCTGGCATATGTAGCCTCAACGTGTTTGCTCCGTCATAGGCTTTTAAAAAATCTAAAATAGGAGTTTTTGTTTTATTCATCTTCTTCGCACTTGCTAACTTCTACCATAATCGCACATTCTATACGCTTTTTAAAAAGTTCGCATCCGTTTTTATATACGCCTTTCACGCTACCTGTTGCGTGATAAGCATTAGCAGAACAACCACCTGAACAATATAATTTAGCCCAACAATCTTTACAGTCTTCCCTTGCATAGACGTTACAAGCCATAAACTCGTCTTGAATAGATTTATTGGTAACACCTTGCCAAATATCGCCGAGTTTAAATTTCTCGTCGCCTACGAACTGGTGACATGGATACAAGTCGCCCCAAGGAGTTACAGCCATATACTCCGTACCCGAGCCACAACCAGAAATTCGCTTGTAAATACAAGGACCACCTTTGAGGTCTATCATGTAATGATAGAAAGTAAAAGGTTTACCCTCCTCACGCCTTTTAATCATAAGATTTGCAAGGTCTTCGTATTGTTTTAAAACAACTTTAATATCTTCCTCGTTAAGTTCAGACGGATCGCCACTAGCACAGACAACAGGCTCCATACTAAGTTCGGAAAAGCCAAGGTCAAGCATAGTTTTTATATCTTCTAAAAAGTCTGGATTATGATGAGTGAACGTTCCTCTCATATAATAATCCTTTCCACCACGCTTTTCAACGAGTTTTTGGAATTTTGGAACTATAACGTCCCAACTACCCTTGCCTGCGTAATCTACACGAAACTTGTCGTGAACTTCCTTTCTACCGTCTAAAGATAAAACAACGTTGCTCATTTCTTTATTTGCAAAATCAATTACGTCATCATCAATGAGCATACCGTTAGTAGTTAACGTAAATCTAAAGTTTTTATTGTGCTGTTTTTCTACACTTCTTGCATATTCAACTAAGCGTTTAACAACGTCGAAATTCATAAGTGGCTCACCACCAAAGAAGTCCACCTCTAAATTTCTTCTAGTTCCTGAATTTTCAATTAGAAAATCAAGAGCACGCTTGCCGACCTCAAAACTCATCATTGCCCTTTCGCCATGGTATTTGCCTTGACTTGCAAAGCAATAAGAACAATTTAGGTTGCAAGTGTGCGCAATATGAAGACAAAGTGCTTTAACAACCCCAGAAGTCTTTTCTTTAAGTTTTCCTGCCATAGGCTTGAAAGTATCCTCTTTAAAGAGTTGTCCGTTATCTTTAAGTTCTTGAACCTGCCTAAAACACTCTATAACTTCTTCTTTAGAAACTTCGTTTTCGTATCTTTCATAAATAGTTTGTATTGCACTATCACGGTCTACATCTTCAAAAGACGCAATAACGTCGTATGCAACGTCATCAACGACGTGAATTGCACCCGAGCAAACGTCTATAACTATGTTATAACCACCTAATTTATATTGATGTATCATCTTAACTCCGTTTATATATAACACTAATTTTAATTAGTAATTTTTTAAATATAACAAAAAAAGTTTAAATATAACAAAAAAAGTACCGCCCCTATCATAACGATTAAAGGCGGTGCTTAAACTGTTTTAATTATTTGCTTTCCTTTGCGTTCTCGCACTTTTGGTTAGCAATACCGCAACTAGTCTTGCAAGCAGATTGACAAGATGTTTGACATTCGCCACATCCACCATTTTTAGCGCTTTCACATAAGTTACGAGTTGCTACTGTTTTGATACGTGTCATAAGAGTGCCCTCCTAATTTTTATAAGCAAATTATATCACATAGGTAAAAATAAGTCAATATAAATACAAAAATTTGTGATATTTATTTAAATTTTTATTATAGCGTTATAAGTTTAGCATTAACCATTTCTTGTAGTGAGGTTAAAATGCCAATTTTTGCATGATACCAAGTAAGTCCACCTTGGAAATATACGGCGTAAGGCTCTCTTATAGGTCCATCTGCAGAAAGTTCTATCGATGAGCCTTGAACAAACGCACCCGCCGCCATTATAACTTCATTTTCGTAGCCTGGCATAGCCCAAGGAATTGGCGTTACGTAACTATCAACGGGTGCTGCCGACTGAATACCTTTACAAAACGCTATCATTCCCTCAGGACTTTTTAGTTCTACTGCTTGAATTATATCGTGGCGGTCTTCAGTTCCGTTTGGAACAACCTTAAAGCCGAGTTTTTCATAAATTCTCGCTGCAAATATTGCTCCTTTTAATGCACCTGCTACAACAGTTGGTGCTAGGAAAAATCCTTGATAAAAACTTTGCATTACGCCAAGACTTGCACCTACCTCTTGTCCAAGACCTGGGGCTGAGAGACGGTATGCACATCTGTCCACACATTCTTTTGTACCACATATATAGCCACCGATTGGGGCAAGACCACCTCCGGGGTTTTTAATGAGTGAGCCAACTACCATATCTGCACCAAAGTCCGATGGCTCAACCACGTCTACGAACTCTCCGTAGCAGTTGTCTACCATAACTTTCAAGCCTGGTTTTACTTCTTTTACAAACTTGATAAGTTCGGCAATTTGCTGAACGGAAAACGTTGGTCTTGTTTGATAACCTTTACTTCTTTGAATAGTAACTAACGCAGTTTTTTCGTTTATTGCTTTTTTAATGTTTTCATAGTCAAACGTGCCATCTTCTAAAAGGTCTACTTGGCGATAAGAAACCCCGTATTCTTTAAGTGAGCAAACGGATTCTCTTATACCAATTACTTCTTCTAAAGTATCATAAGGGCGACCAACAGGAGATAAAAGTTCATCTCCTGGACGAAGATTTGCAGAAAGTGCAACTGTTAAAGCGTGAGTTCCACATACTATTTGAGGACGTACGAGTGCTGACTCCGTGTGAAAAGTATCTGCATAAACTTGTTCAATCTTATCTCTACCAACGTCGTTATAACCATAACCGGTAGACGCTGAAAAACAGTTTGCGTCTACCCTATTTTTTCTCATTGCGTTTAAAACCTTGCATTGGTTGTATTCTGCAACGCCGTCGATTTTTTCAAATCTTTCTTTCAAACCTTTTAAAATTTCTTCGCCAAACTCGTATACTTCTTTGCTAATACCGAGTTGTTGGTAACTTTCATAAATGCTTATATCTATACCTTTTAAGTTTATAACTTAAAATATTTTACCATATTATAGTTTAAATTGCAAATATTTATTTGCATAAAAAAATCGGAAGTACACTCCCGATTTTTACACTATTATAATACTTTTGACAGAAATTCTCTTGTTCTTGGATTTTTAGGATTGACAAAAACCTCTTCTGGCGTACCCTCTTCGGCTATTACTCCCTCATCCATAAACACAACTCTTGTAGATACGTTTTTAGCAAAACCCATTTCGTGTGTTACTACAAGCATTGTAAGACCTGTACTTGCTAAATCTTTCATAACCTGTAAAACCTCGCCTACCATTTCAGGGTCTAACGCAGAGGTTGGCTCGTCAAACAATAAAACGTCAGGATTCATTGCAAGTGCCCTTGCTATCGCAACTCTTTGCTTTTGTCCACCGGAAAGTTGTTTTGGCTTTGAGTTTATAAAGTCAAGCATACCAACTTTTTCAAGGTAGATTCTAGCCGTTTTTTCAGCCTCTTCTTTACTTCTTTTTAAAACCCTTATTTGTCCAACCATACAGTTTTTTAATACGTTCATATTGTTAAAAAGATTAAAATGTTGGAAAACCATTCCCACTTTTACTCTATACGAGTTGCCATTAAAAGATTTTGCTAAAATGTTCTCGCCGTTATACAAAATTTCTCCACCGTCTGGAGTTTCTAAAAGGTTTAAACATCTAAGCATCGTGCTTTTCCCCGAACCTGACTGACCGATTATCGACACAACTTCGCCTCTTCTAATTTGCAAATCGATTGAGTTTAAAACCTCTCTGTCTTCATAGTGTTTTACAAGTCCTTTTACATCAAAAACTATATCACGCATGTTTTCTTACCCCCTTTTTAATAGCAAAAATTTGTTCACCGTCAAGTTTTTTCTCTACAAGACGTAAAATTCTAGTTATTGCAAACGTGAGAATAAAGTAAACTACGCAAATTATCGTATACGTTGCAAAAATTTGGTACGTGCTCTTTGCGATAATCGTTGCTTGATAAAAAAGTTCTACAACACCAATTACGTTTAACACTGACGTGTCTTTAATGTTGATTACAAATTCGTTTGAAACTGCAGGGAGAATATTTCTTATCACTTGAGGAATTACAACGTACGTCATAAGTTGGAAGTGATTCATACCTATTGCTCTCGCACCCTCAAATTGACCTTTTGATATTGATATTATACCACCTCTTACAATTTCAGCAATATATGCCCCTGTATTTATAGAAACTATAAACAATGCAGACCAAAGCAGTGGCAACGTAGTACCACCAGATAAGAACGCATAGCCCCAGAAGATAACCATTGCTTGTACCATCATTGGCGTGCCACGGAATATTTCTATATATGCAGACAAAATAAAATCTACAACCTTTTGAATTACTGCAACAAGCTTGTTTTTAGACTTTGGTATAGTTCTTATAACACCTACTATTATGCCGATAAGAAGACCAACGATAGTGGCAACTAATGCTATAAGCATAGTATAGCCTACGCCCTTTAAAATATCAACACCATATTTTTTTAAGATATTGCCTATAATTTTGAAAAAGGTATTATCTTTAAGTCCAATTTCTTGAGCCTCTAAAATAGCTTGCTCCATAATTTCGGCTCTCTTTTGCTCAGAAATTTTGCTAAGTGCAAGGTTTACGTCATATAAAAGTGCCGAATCTTTTTTAACACCGATTGCTAAAGTAACGTTAGATAAATCTTCTATCACAAAGCCGTTCTCGTTGTTTTTAAGAGGAATATACGTAAACTCAGATTTAGCATTGCAATCTGCAATAGCACCCGGCTCTTCAGCAACGTAGCCGTCAATCGTTTTGCTTGCTAACGCCGTAATCATTGTTGGAAAATCTTCCATTGCAGTTACGTGTACGACGTTTGGAATTTGATCAACAACCGCATCATGAAAAGTTGCCGTTTGAGCAACTATTCTAGCCCCACTTAAGTCTTCTAAAGACGTTGCATTTGCATAAACGCTATCTTTTCTAACTACAACAACTAAATTTGATTCGTAATATGCGTCTGTAAAGTCGATAGCCAGTTTTCTCTCGTCAGTTGGACTCATACCTGCTATAATCAAGTCTAAAGCACTAGACTCAACTGCTGGGATAAGATTATCCCATTCATAAGCATAAATTTCAAGTTCCATATTAAGTTCTTCAGCAATCAACTTTGCAATTTTAACGTCGTAACCGTTTGCAAATTGACCTTCTTTACCACTAATTGGTACAGCGTCGTTTGAATCGTCTTGCTGAGTCCAGTTATACGGTTGATAAGCACATTCCATACCAACTTTTAACACAGCTTTCTCAGTTTCCTTTTTATCACATGATGCAAGACTTATAATCGAGCATAATGCAATGCACAAGGTAAAAAACAGAATTAATAGTTTTTTCATTTTTACTCCTTCTTTCGGATTATAAACTATCGTGTTTTTTTTGCAAACAAAAAACCTGCAATAGAGCACACGGCAATATTGCAGGCATAATTTACCTTTCTATTACAATAGCGCTCCGCTTTTTCAAGCGACAGTCGGCAAGATTTTCTCTTGACGCCCAACAGTAAACACCCACAAATTTGATTACCATTTCGGCAAAACACCCTTTTTTTTACCCACTGTTTGTGCAGTATTAGGATAAAATACTTTTGAGTTTTGCGCCTCTATCCGAAATATTAAATTTTTATGACAGTATTGTACACTATTGTTGATTTTTTTACAAGCGTTTTTTAGTGCTTTTTACTGTTTTTAAAGATTTTTGCATTTATCACAAACATAGTATAACGCTAGTTTATACTCTACGATATCCTCGCCCGTTTTCTCTTTTAAAATAGGCATTAGACCATCTATCATAACGTCTTTTACTACTCCACAGTTTTTGCAAATTAAATGTTCGTGTGGAATTTGAGGTCTATCGTATCTTGACGGAGCGTTTGGCACGTCAATTTTTCTAACCTCGCCACTTTCTACAAGCAAGGTGAGATTGCGATAAACCGTACCAACTGCAATACTAGGCATCTTCTTTTTAGCCAATTCAAAAATCTCTTCGGCTGTGGGATGCTTGTATGAAGCGTATATTATGTCTTTGATAATTTTACGTTGTTTCGTCATAATTTCCACCTCTTTGTTTTATTATAACACAAGGTGAAAAATTTGTCAAGAATAATTCCTATTCTTCTTCATTTTGAGTGTAATTGCCATAGATTTTAATATTCTTAATTACTTTCTCAATCTTCGCTAAAACGTCTTCTTTTCCAAGTCTAGTTTCTGATGACGTTGCTATAATATAACTGTCTGGAACGGCAAAACGCCTTGCAATATCACGTATATTATTTTTTATTTGCATTCTTGAAAGTTTGTCTGCTTTAGTAGCAATAAACGCAAAATCTATAACACTAGAATGCAAAAAGTTTACCATAGTAACATCATCGGCAGTAGGGGGGTGGCGAATATCTAAAAGAGAAAAAACGTATTGGGCATTTTCTCTATTCTCGAAAAATTGTTGCATAACTCTGCCCCATTTTTCCTTCTCAGCCTTAGATACCTTTGCAAAACCATATCCTGGTAAATCAGCCAAAATAAACTCGCCAAAATCAAAATAATTTACAAGTCTTGTTCTGCCTGGCGTATCAGAAGTTTTTGCCAGTTTTTTTTGATTAGCAAGCATATTGATAAGAGAACTTTTACCAACGTTAGACTTACCGACAACTGCTATTATAGGTTTTTCACTTCTTATAAACTGCGAAGGGCTAGCTGCAGACGTTATAAAAGTAGCATTTTTAATTACCAATAGACTCACCTCTTTCTTTTATCTAAGTGCGTTTTTCAAAACCTCTTCCACCGTTTCAGTAGGAATAAACTTCATTTCTTTTCTAATATTATTAGGAATTTCTTCTAAATCTTTAACGTTCTTTTTAGGTATTATAACAGTTTTTATTCCTAATCTATATGCAGCAAGCGACTTTTCTTTAAGCCCACCTATTGGCAACACTTTACCTCTTAAGGTAACCTCACCCGTCATTGCAACGTCGCCTCTAACCTTTCTGCCGGTAAATGCCGACGTGATTGCAGTAACCATCGTTATACCTGCACTTGGTCCGTCTTTTGGCGTTGCTCCTTCTGGAATATGAATATGAACGTCGTGCGTAGTAAACTTCTCTAAATCTATGCCAAGATTTTCGGCATTAATTTTCACAAAGGAATGAGCAATTTTTGCACTTTCCTTCATTACGTCACCAAGTTTACCAGTTAAGAATATTTCTCCTTTACCTTCGAGCAATGCAACTTCAATAGTAAGCGTCGTGCCACCTACAGAAGTCCATGCAAGACCAGTGCAAGCGCCAACCTCATCTTCTCTAAGTTCATCAGTATAAGAATACTTCTCCCCACCTAAAAGTTCGGCAACTTCTTTTTCACCAACAACGTATTTGCGTTTTCTCTTGCCCTCGGCGTAAAGAGTTGCAACTTTTCTGCAAACGCTTCCTATCTCTCTTTCAAGTGTTCTAACGCCAGCTTCACGCGTATACCCGTCTATAAGTCGATAAATTGCATTTTCTTTTATCTCAATTTTGTTAGAATCGAGACCGTTTTTCTCAGCTGACTTACCAACCAAATACCTTTTTGCTATCTCGTACTTTTCGTTTCTCGTATAGCCGTTAAGTTCAATTATCTCCATCCTATCAAGGAGTGGTCCTGGAATAGTTGAGAGTGAATTGGCTGTAGTTATAAATAAAACTTTAGAAAGGTCGTATGGAATTTCTAAATATCTATCACGGAAAGTAACGTTTTGCTCTGGGTCTAAAACCTCTAAAAGTGCACTGGCAGGATCTCCTCTTAAATCGCTAGAAAGTTTATCTATCTCATCAAGAAGAATAACTGGATTTACAGTACCTGCCTCTTTCATTGCATAGATAATTCTACCTGGAATTGCTCCTACATAAGTCTTTCTATGTCCACGAATTTCTGCCTCGTCCTTTACACCACCAAGGCTCATTCTAACAAATTTTCTACCAAGAGCCCTTGCAACTGACTTAGCAATAGACGTTTTACCTACGCCTGGAGGCCCATAAAGACATAAAATTGAACCACCTACCTTACCAGTAAGTTTTAATACTGCAAGATATTCAACAATTCTTTGCTTTACTTTCTCAAGTCCGTAGTGGTCATCGTCCAAAATGTCTATAGCCTCGTTTAAATCTGCTCTATCTTCACTAATTTCAGAGAAAGGTAAATCTAAAAGCCAATCTAAATAAGTGTTTAAAACCATATAGTCAGGAGAAGAAGGATTCATTTTGCCCATTCTAAAGAGTTCTTTTAAAGCCTTTTCTTCAATCTCTTTAGGCATTTTCTTCTCTTTTATACGTTTTTCAAGTTCATCCTTTTCGTTTTCGTTGTCACCAAGTTCAGCGTGAATAGCCTTTAATTGCTCACGGAGATAGAATTCCCTTTGGTTTTTCTCAACGCTTGCCTTTACTCTATCGGAAATATCTTTTTGTGCTTTTGAAATTTCCATCTCTTTGACAAGTAATTGATAAAACCTGTAAAGTTTATCCTTAACGCTAATAATCTCCAAAATAGCCTGCTTTTCAGACTCTTTAAAATGCATATTGTACGTTGCAGAATTGACAAATTCGTGTGCTTTTTCAACTGCTAAAATATTGCTAAAAACGTCTTTATTGATTTTTACGTTATCTTGAGAAACGTATGCTCTAAGTTCGTTTTTGACAAATCTATAATATGCCTCAGTTTCAGTTTCGTCGCCATAGTCGGGATAAACTTCTCTAATTCCAACGGTAAAAAACTTATCGTCGTCATTTGCTTCAACAACTACTTCAGCAGTATACAAAGCGTCGATATTTACCCTTAAATTATCGCCTGGCATTCTTGTAATATGCTTTATTCTACAAACAGTACCAATATTGCAAACGTCTTTTGCAGATGGATTTTCAATTCTTGCATCTTTTTGTGCTGAAACAAAGATTAGTGAATCTCTATTGTCAATAGCCGAATTTACAGCGTTTAAAGACTTTATTCTTCCTACGTCGAAAGATGTAAATACGTTTGGCAAAATTACCTTGCCACGAAGTGCCACCATCGGCATTCTTTTAACGTTTTCAAGTTCGGAAAAATCGATATCTGTTATACTAGTTTTTTCAATTCCGTCCATAATTATCTACCTAAAGTTTAGTTATATTATTATAGCCTATTTCTATAAAATTTTCAAGTGTTTTAAGCGTTTGAAAATCAATTTTACTACAATAGAAAAAGTAATAAAAACGCCG
>JAFVSF010000181.1 GCA_017503885.1 Clostridia bacterium | reverse complement strand
TATATGCGAATATGGCGAAATCGTTGGATACGTTGGAGACAATAAGATGCTCGTTAGAACGTTCAATAAAGAAGATATCAACTTTAGCGAAGAAATTGTTGATTTTTCTGCACAAATTGACCTAACTAAAGAAGATAACTCTATCGGTGGACACTATGGTGGCGACTACTATATCATTCGTGATTTAGTTAGATTTTTAAATGGAGAGCCAACTTCTTCGGCAACGACTGTAATTGCCGATTCTATAAGTGGACACATGGTTGTTTATTGTGCTGAAAAGTCGAGAAAAACGGATACCGTTGTAAAAGTTAAAGAATTTGAAAAAGAATTTTCGGTTTAAAATTAAGGAGATAAAATGATTCTTGATCATAGTTTTCCAAGAGAAACAGATTACGTAAAAGAGAATAATATTCCACTTGTTATCGTTGGTGGAACGGTAGAATATCACGGCCCTCATTGCAGTTACGGTTGTGATACTTTAGTTGCAGAAGGGCTTGTTAAACTTCTTGCAAAAGAAAAGGAAATTATGCTTGCTCCTACCATTTCTTACAGTCCGTCAAGTTATGCTGTAGGGGGAAGAAAAAGCGGTACGGTTCACGTGCCTGAAAGGGCTTTTGAAGATTACGTTTACTATGTTTTTAAGAGTATGCTTTACTCTGGCTTTAGAAATATTTACGTAGTAATTCATCATCAATTCGAGCAAGAGAGCGAAATGCCTATGACTCTTTGTTATCGCACGGCTGCCAAAAGGGCGACTATGGAGTATTTGGAAGAAACGCTTGGCGAAGGTTGGTGGGGTAGCGAAAGTTATGCTAATTATTACGAGCAGTTAGAAGGTGCGAATAATCCTTTTAATTGGATTAAGGTTATTCCTACAATGTCAACTGCTGTTCAAAATGCAACTGGCTACGACCACGCAGGTAAATTTGAAAGTTCTATTTTAATGGCTTTATACCCAGAATGCATAAAACTTGATAGAATAGACGATATCAAGCATTGGTTTACCGAAAGTGCAAGAGAGGCAAATAAAGAACTTGGCGAAGATATGGTTAAAAAGTCTTTAGAATATTTAAAAGAGGCTATTAAATAATGTTACCTATTATAAAAAAGGTTAAATTACCTGAAAATAATTTTCCTTGTATTTGGCAAACCGTAATTTTTCGCAATTACGGTTTTGTTTCAACTGATAATATTGCAAGCGTGCTAAAATGCTCTAGCGACGTTGTTTTAAGCGAGGCAAAAAGACTTGGGTTAGATAACGTAATTTATGATGAGAATTGGATAAAGTTAGGCTATATGACGGTTATTCGCAATAATTGGTTTTTATTGCCTTATAATCAGTTACTTGTTTTGCTTGGCTTTAGTCAAGAAAAATTGGACTTTATTTTAAAAAATGAGGACTTCTTTGGGGAAAAACTTGGCAGTTTTAAACCCGAACTTGAAGAAGTAACGTATACGCCTTTAAACAAAGAGCAGATTGCTGAAACGGAAAAAATTGCACGTATAGTAGCGTGTGGGTATAGAGATGGCTTTGCTAAAAAATTTAGCTTTTTTGACGACTCTTGTAAGGAAAAAGGTTTTTTGCAGGATAGGAGTGGCGTGAGAATTGTTCACGGATATTTAACTCCTTGTGGCGACGTTTTTAGTGAAGACAGTGAAAAATATATGCCCGATGCACTTTTACAAGAATATGCACAAAAGGGTATAAACGGCGTTTGGGTGCATGCAATGTTATCTGTGCTTTCTCCATATCCTTTTGATAAAAGCCAAAGTGATGACTATAAACAAAGAAGGGTGGCGTTACAAAAACTTGTTGATAGATGTGCGAAGTTTGGCGTTAAAGTTTATTTGTATTTAAACGAACCTAGAGGAATTGCCGTTGAAAAATTAGGCGATTTTAAGCATCTTGCAGGAAGAATAGAAAACGGAGTTGCTAGCCTATGCTTTGAACATAAAGAAGTGCAAGACTATTTGTATAACGCTGTTAAAGACCTTTTTGAAAGTGTAAAGGGCTTAGGTGGTTGTTTCACTATTACAATGAGCGAAAACCAGACTCATTGCCATTTTAGACAAGGTAATAATTGTCCAATTTGTGGTGGTGTTTCGTCAGAAGAAGTAACCTCTCGCATAAACAACGTTATTTTAAAAGCAGTGAAAGACAGTGGCTCAAATGCAGAAGTTATTGCTAATCTTTGGGGTTGGTCAACTTATATGGGTTGGACGGAAGAACAACTGATAAATGGTATTGATCTTTTAGATAAAGACGTTTCCGTTCTTTGCGTTAGTGAATTTGACCTCGATATAGAAAAAGGTGGGATAAAAAGTAGAATAATAGACTATTCTATTGCAAATCCAGGTCCTGGAGAAATAGCTAAAAAGTCGCTCACGTTTGCAAGAGAAAAGGGGCACAAGACGTATGCAAAAATTCAAGTTAATAACAGTTGGGAATGTTCAGCAGTACCTTATCTTCCCGTTTTCGATTTAACTTACGAACATTTAAAAAACTTAACCGAAATTGGTGTGGATGATTATTTGCTTACGTGGACGCAAGGTGGTTATCCATCGCCAACAATGGATATGATAGCAGACTATTCTTCTCAAAAAGAGAATTTTAGTTTAAGTAGTTGGTATGATAAGTATTTTGGCGAAAAATCTAAAGAAGTCCAAAGGGCAGTCGATAAGATTTGCAGTGCTTTTAGAGAATATCCTTTTAGTATACAAAACTTATACCTTTCTCCAAGGACTTTAGGCCTTGCAAATTTGTGGGATAAAGCCCCTAGTGAAAAGTCTTCTACAATGGTTTGCTACGCCTATGACGATTATAAGAATTGGATAGGGCCATATCCTCTTGAGGTATTTATTTCCCAGTACAACAAACTTCTTACAAAGTGGAAAGAAGGTGTGGAAATATTGGAAAAAATAAATGATAATCAACTTATAGATGAACTTTTAACCTATTCTAAGGTAGCTTATTGTCATTTTTATTCTGATTTATTGCAGACAGAATACAGTTATAAAAAATCAATGCAAGATAAAAATGGAATAGATGAACTTTTAATAAAAGAAAAGGGATTGTCGCTTGAGTTGTTGGCTTTACTTAAAAAGTCGCCATTCATTGGTTTTGAAACATCTAATCACTATTTCTATACCGAAAGAAACGTTGTTGAAAAACTAATAAATATAACAAGGCTTCAAACTGAAATATAAGACTAGGCAGGACGTAATATCCTGCCTAAATTTTTTGTTAAAATTTAAAAATCTATTGAAAAAAAGTGTGTTTTGTGTTATGTTAGTATCGTAAGGTATATCTAACAAAGATATGTTATATGATTAATTTGTTTAAATTGACAAATAATCGGCTTATAGCAGGGTTT
>JAFVSF010000012.1 GCA_017503885.1 Clostridia bacterium | reverse complement strand
CTATCCTCCACGAGTACAATATTATCACTATTTACTACTAAAGTAAATAGTTTTTAATGCGATTTTATACGTTTTCACCAATCTTTTATTTATTTATAATATTTTTACCAAATTTATTATTTTTTCTTTTTTTAATCACAAAAGTGTGATATACTATATCTTGTTAATTTACTTTAAGGAGGGCGTTATGTTCGGTATACTTATAGTTGAGGACGATTTTAGCACAAGAAAACTAATGTCCGTAGTATTAAAAAATGCAGGATTTAAACCTATTCCTGCTGAAAACAGCACTGAAGCTCTCGCCCTTTTCGAAAGCGAAAAACCAGACCTTATTCTTTGCGATATAATGCTCCCAGATATGAGTGGTTTTCGCCTTACCGAGCATTTAAGAAGAGAGAATCCAGATATTCCTATAATTATAGTAACAGCAAAGATAGCACCTTCTGACAAGCATTACGGCTTTATGGTTGGAGCAGACGACTATATGACAAAACCCGTAGATGAAGAAGAATTGGTACTTAGAATAAAAGCTCTTTTAAGAAGAGCTAAAAGTGCGTCGGAACAAAAGTTAAAGTTTAACGAATTAGAGCTAGACTACACTAAAATGTCTGCCTATGTAAACGGAAAAGACGTCGAACTTACCCAAAAGGAATTTTTACTTCTTTTTAAACTTCTCTCCTCTTTGGGTAAAATTTTTACACGCAACGAACTTATGGAAGACGTTTGGGGTTATTCGGATAAAAGCGACCACACTTTAAACGTACACGTAAACAGAATAAGAGAAAAATTAGAGGGCGTTACCTCGATAGAGATTAAGTCTGTGAGAGGGCTTGGATACAAGGCGGTGAAAACCGATGAGTAATAATCTTTCGCAAAAAGACAAACAAAAAGTTAAGCCTGTTTCTAAGGGTAAAAACAACGGAAAGAAAAAGCGTAAACCTGCCGTTTTTGAACTTATATACGCACTTATTTGTATTTTAGCAACTGCAACGTTTTGCATCGTACCAATACTTTTATTTGCAAGTTCTGGGGCATTGACCTTTAACTTTCCACACGGTTACGCCTTTTTAATCTTTGTTTTTATATGCTCTGTAGGTGCTGGATTTTTCTTGTTTTATAAGCAATATTTAAACCGTACGACACAGGCAAAAAAGGTTTACGACGCTTGTAATAAAATCTTAAAAGGCGAATACGAAATAGACCTTGAAGACCTTTCAAGCGAATTCAAAAAGGTTGGCGACGTTCTCATTGCAGTTTCGCACAGATTAAAACTTGCCGACAAAGAAAAGAACGACTTTATAAACGACTTCTCTCACGAGTTAAAAACACCTATAGTGTCCATTAGAGGATTTGCAAGACTAATATCAAAAGGTAATCTTACACAAGATGAGGCAAAAGAATACTTGTCTATAATAGTTTCAGAGTCGGATAGACTTATCGACCTTACGGCTAGCACCTTGCTTTTAGACAGATTGGAAAATTCTAACCTAGCAATAGAAAAAGAATACTATAACGTTTCTGAACAAATTAGAAAGAGCGTATTACTTCTCCAAAACGACTGGGAGAAAAAAGATATAGAAATCATTGCAGATTTTGACGACTGCAACGTATACTCAAACGCAGAACTTACTAGCCAACTTTTTATCAACGTTATACAAAACGCCATTAAGTTTTCTAACTGGGGCGACAAGATTGAAATAACCCTTTCAAAAACCGACAAACTCGTTGCAGTGCAAGTGAAAGACTACGGCGTAGGTATGGATGAAGAAACAAAAAAACGTATGTACGATAAGTATTTTAGAGGTGATAAATCCCGTTCTACTCACGGCAATGGACTTGGTCTTTCAACGGTTAGAAAGATTGCAGAACTTCTTGATCTAGAATTAAAAGTTTGGTCAGAGCCAAATAAAGGAACTTCTTTTACAGTAATTTTTAAAAGCAATAGATAAAAAATATCCGTTGATAGTAGCGTAGAGACAACTTACTCTCACCACTAACGACGGATAATATATATATTGTAATACGATTACTTTCTCTTATTATAAAAATTGCCCGACTGCACGTCGGGCAATTATTTTATGCTTTATTAAGCGTTTTCTTCCGTTTTAGTTTCTTCTTCAACTGGAGTTTCCTCAACTTCTTCAGCAGAAGTTTCCTCAACGGCTTCTTCCACTTCTTCAACAGGAGCTTCTTCAACGGTTTCTTCAACTTCTTCAGTTGCTTCTTCCGTTTCTTCAACTTCTTCTACTTCTTCAGCCTCTTCATCTTCTACTTCTTCTTTTGCCTTTTTAGCAGCGATTTCGTCTGCATCCTTTGGCTTATAGAAAGCGAGTACGATAATACCGATTACGCAAAGGAACGCAATACCGAGGAATACGAGAGAGAGCCAGTTAGTCTTAATAAAGTTTCTAAACTTAACGTTTACAAGCTTTTGTTCTTGAACAGTTTGAGTTACTCTTATTACACCACTTACAGCATTGATAGTAGTGTTATCAACGTCTGAACCTATTGCTACGATTGAGAATGCGAATGCACCTTTTACAAGTGGGGTAAACTTAAGTGACGTTGTAGAGAAAGCGTCATGAGTTGCTTGCTCTGCAGTTGCTACGTTCCAACCATTTGCAGAAGTCAATGCGTCAAAACCTGATAACGTTGCATCTGGATTTGCATTATAATAAAGTTTAATAGTAGGACGTGCTACGTTTTCAGTTGTAACCTTACCAGAATTATATTCAACACCGATAATACCAGTAGTTGCTCTAGCTTCAATCTTTGCAGTTACAACAACTTCTGGATTGTATTCAAACGTAAATACTGGAATTACAAGAGTTGCAATATCGTCAGTTTCGTCATCTGGTGTTCCGTTATCGTCAACGTTGTACCAACCATCTTCTCTTAACTCCATAGTGTCTTTATCAACTACGAGTTCGTTATTAAGATAATCTTTAATTTCAACGTAGAACGCATAAGTTCCACTTGCAGAAAGAGTTATCTTAGACATTTCTGCCTTCCAAGAAGAATTTATAACTGAGAAATCAGTCTTTGGTTTAGCAAGATATACTTTTGTTGCGATATGTCTTGTGCTGAAGTAACTTAAATCAACTATATCCCAAAATTCTTTTGGAATTGTGATATTCTTATCTTTTTCATCTTGAGCTTTAAGGTTAGCCTCATTTTGCAACTTTGTTTCGATAGTTGCCTTAATAGACTGATCGTCAACGTATTTAACTTTTTTAAACTCTTCAGTTTCAGGCTTAATCTTTACCTCTGCAGTTGCAGTCTTGTCATCCTTGAAGGTTGCAGTTACTTTATAAACTAAATCTGCATAGAAAGTTATTTCGTTGTTGGTCTTGTCATAATCCCAAGTTTCGTCAGGTTGATCGGTAGTAATTTCCTTAATATCATCTTTAGTTACTTCCTTACCGTCTTTGGTAAAGTAGTCTACAGGGTTTGGGAAATATAAGAGGTCTGTATTCTCTGTCGTGGCAGCGTATACAGGTTCGCTACCAGATGTTTCTTCAGCAAAAGCAACCGTACCAAATAAAGATGATACGGAAATACATAAGCCCATTATTGCTGAAAGAAAAGCTAAACGTTTGTTGTTTTTCATAGATAAAACTCCTACGAATATCATAATTGATAAATAATCATATCTATTTTATACTTTTTAAAAGGTTTTGTCAATGTAAATAAACTACATTTTTATATTTATATAAAGATTTTTGAGTAAAATGAAAAACTCCACGTTGCAAACACAACGCAGAGCCATAATTTTTCACCTTTTAAACGGTTATCTGCGACCAGTAGAGCCAAACCCACCCTCGCCACGAGTAGTATCGGTTAAGTCTTCCACCTCTTCGTATTCAACTTTTAAATAAGGAGCAATAACCATTTGAGCAATTCTCTCACCCTTTGCAACTACTCTAACTTCCGTTGAGTGATTGTGAAGAGCAACCTTTATTTCGCCACGATAGTCGCTATCTATAACGCCAACCTTGTTTGCTGGAGCAAGCCCACTTTTAGTTGCTAACCCACTTCTAGCATACACGAGCCCCACGTATCCGTCGGGTATCTCAACGGCAAGCCCAGTACCTATTAAAACGGTTTGATTAGGAGCAATCACAACCTCGTTTTCTTCTGCTGAATAAAGGTCGCCCCCTGCACTTCCTACGCTACCATATGTTGGAATAATCGCCCTATCGGTCAACTTTTTAATTCTTACCCTCATATTTCCTCCCTAAAAAACACTAGGTTTTTATAAAACAATTAACATATATATTATAATACTTTTCTTACGTCTTGTAAAGCCGTTTGTTAAGAAAACGACTTAGTTCGCCATAATTAAAACGTTTTCATTTTTGCATTGCACATAAAATTCCGAAAACTCAAACGCAACTATATCTGCCAAAACAAAAATTAAATCTCTTGTTAAACTAGCCGTAAAAATCGTAGTTATAAATAATGAAAGCCATTTAACAGGGTTTAAAAAACGCAAAATTTTAACAATGGGTTTGGATATCTTTTTAGCAGTTTTTACAAATTTAATTTGATTGATTTTATTACTCAAATCAATAAACCCGTAAATTGTTGAAAGGTCAATATTTTTAAGCATTGGCAAATCTAGTGTGTTTAAAATTTCCTCTAAATCAATGGTAACGCCATCTATAAAATCAAACGCCTGTTTTATCGTAAATTCTAAAAACGGATTTTGACTTTCTGGGTTTTGCAATTTTGCAACCTCGTTTATAATTTCGCCGTACATTGTAAAATAGCCCGTGGTTTTACTTTTTAAACCAACTACTGTTTTTAAAACGTGAAAACGGTTTTTCTTTTTATAAATTTTGCGTTTTTTAGATACTATTTCTTTGATTTTTTTACTGTCTTTGCCTACGACGCTTTTGCTTTTTTGTACATTTGTAAATATGGCTTTTTTCGTTTTTCTAACCTTTGCTAGTAAAATAATGAAAACACCTAGCAAAAATCCACCCAAAAACAAGCCTACCCATCCTAAAATAGTAAAAAACATATCACACACCCTCCTCTAAAGACGACATGGAAATATCTTTTACCGAAAGGGATTTTAACTGCCCCGAGTAAAGTTTATTCAACTCGTTTGCAAAAATCTCGATTATATCTTTTACGTAATAATCAATTTGAGAATTAGCCACCCCAAAAGCCAAGTTTTGTGCAGTTTTTGCAAATGGTTTGAAAAAGCCATTTATTTTACTTTCTGGTTTTTCTTTTATTTTGTTACAAATCGATATAACGGTGTTTACAATTGCCCCAACTGTTATATCGTCTAGCGACTTGTTTCTATCTTTCTCTTGAATATCATTTTTAAAGATAAACTTGCCTATCCCCCAAGCAGTTTTGCCAAGTTTAGAATTTAATATAGAGTAAACTTCTGCCCTCATTTTTTCGGAAATGCCGTTTATAAAACGTAAAAGTTCGTAAACAGTAAAGTCTAAATGCATATTTAAGTTAGAAAGTAAAACTTCTTTGCCGTTTATTTTAAAGGCCTCTTTTTTTAGCACCTCGTAAACTTTAGTGTTGCCGTATTCTTGTGGAATTTTATCAAGCAAATAGACTAAAGCCTCACAAACGTAGCTTATTTTCTCAATTTGCAAATCGGTATTTCCATTGTCAAAAGCCGAAATGGCGTTTTGAGTTAGATAAAAAACGTCTTTAGGGGTTTTGTTTTGTTTTTTATCTCTTTGTGCAAAATTTTTCCACAAGACTAAAACTACAATAGCACCAACAATAATGCCAAGAGCAAAAAAACCTAGACCAATTAATTGATGCACCCAGTTTATTTGTAAAATCTCTTTAAATTTTTCCATAATTATTAAAGTTAAAAAAACAAGTTGTAAACCACGTTTATAAAAAGCCCACTAAACGAGCCAATTAAATAAAGTGTTATAAGAATAAACAAATTGCGTTTAATTTCTTTTGTGTTTTTTAAAAGAACTGCAAGACCTACTCCTGCATTCGATATAAGCCCTGCTACTAAACTACCAAAAGAAATGCCTCCACTAACAAAAAGGCTTGTAATTATTGCCGAAGAAGCACAACTAGGAATTAAACCTAAAAGCGAAACGATAAAACTCTCGGTATATTTTACTGAAGATAGATATCTCGCAAATTCCTCCTCGCCTATAAGCCCATGCTCCCCAAACAAAATTCCAAACGCAAACACTATTGCAAAAACGTATAAAAAGGTTTGAAAAGAATGAAGTATTGGATAAACTACGTATATTTTAAACCTTGCATTTTTACCAGCGTGAGTTTCACTATGACAATGCACGCACACGTTTTCGTGTTTAAACACGTCGTTATTAAACTCTTTTTGTGGATGCAAAATAAGGTTAAAAAGCAAGCCTATGCCAATGGCTAAAAGACCTTTTATTGCAATTAACGGTACTATAGCGAGCCTTTTATCACTTGCAAGCAATATAGAAAACGCCTCGTCTGACGTCGCTATAAATACACTTAAAAGGGTGCCTAAACTAATTATTCCCTTATCAAAAAGTTTAGCCGACATAACGCTAACACCACATTGAGGTATCGTTCCTATAGTAGCCCCCAAAATCGGCGCACCCTTTCCCGTAAGGTATTTACCATTTGTTGCAAAGCTTGTTTTACGCTCAACAACCTCTATTAATACGTACGTTAAGAACATTATAGGGAGCATTAACGCACAATCTTTTAAACTGTGTATAAATATATGCCAAACGTCCATAAAACCACATCCTTAACAAAACTATATACAATTATATAACTATTTTTTAAATTTGCAAACCTTTTAGCGACAAATAAATTGCATAAAGAAAAAAATGGTGTGAAAAAATATTTCACAAAGTTTATATATTGCTATCAAACGCCCCTCATTATAGTAGTTTATAATAAAGGCACAATCAATAAAGTTTATCAATAAGTTTTTTCTTGTTTTTATAAATCATTTCTCCATTGTGAAAAGGGACGGCTAGTTGAGTCGTCCTTTTTTCGTGCAACGTGACGTTACATCCATGTGTTTTACCCTGCTTTTAAAAAGCTGGTTTAAAGATTTTAATATTAGTACTCCCAAAAATAATTGCTTCTCAAGAATTTTTGGGGAAGATGAGCAAACGGTTAAAAGGTCTTGCAAATTGTTTAGCAATTTGCTGACAAAAAGCCAATTTGCAACGAAGGCAAGACTCGTAAGAAAAGGCAGGCACGATAGACCTTGTTGGTCATTGTGTCTGCCTTTAAAAATTTACTTTGTTAAGGTGTTATAAAAGTTTAGATATGGAATAACGCCAAACTTTTGTTAAAACCACTTTAAGGGCTTAGATGCGAGCAAGACGAGGCTCAAAAAGCGATGGCAGATGGGATAGACCTTGTTGGTCATCGTGGTCGCACCTTTGAAACAGTAACGCACTTTTGCGAAGTATATAGGTCTTTAAATTCTTTAAGGGCTTAGAAACGAGCAAGACGAGGCTCAAAAAGCGATAGCAGATGGGATAGACCTTGTTGGTCATCCCAGTTGCCATCGCTTTTTAGAAACAAAGTATTGCGAAGTTTATAAGCCCTTAAAGTTTGACGTTGATGTGAACCTTTTTGCCCTTATGCAACACAAAACTACCCTTTTGCTTGATTTCTGCACTAAGTTCAACGTCGGCTACAGTAATTTTTGTATCGTCAACGGAAATTGCATTGCCTTCGATAAGTCTTCTCGCTTCACTCTTTGATTTAGCAACGCCTGCTGCAGCAATAATATCAATAACGTTAGTTGAGCCGTTTGCCTCAAAGGTAGGCATATCTTCTGCATTACCACCGAAAGCCGCTTTTGCTTGCTTTTGTGCCTCGATAGCCTTTTCTTCGCCGTGAACAAGTTTAGTAACCTCAAATGCAAGGCGTTCTTTTGCTTGGTTCATTCTCTCGTCGTTATATCTTGTAAGTTCTGCAATTTCTTCCATATCCATAAAGGTTAAAAGACGCATACATTCTGCAACCTTAACGTCTTCTACGTTACGGAAATATTGATAGAAATCGTAAACGGAACACTTCTTCTCATCAAGCCAAAGTGCACCCTTTTGGGTTTTACCCATCTTCTTACCCTCACTGTTTAAAAGGAGAGTACAAGTTAAGCAATAAGCGTCTTTTTGCTCTTTTCTTCTTATAAGGTCAACGCCTGCAAGCATATTAGACCATTGGTCGTCGCCACCAACTTCTAACACGCAACCGTGCTTTTGGTGGAGATATAAAAAGTCGTAACCTTGCATTAACATATAGTTAAATTCAAGGAAGGTAAGACCTTTTTCCATACGTTGACGGAAACACTCTGCAGTCAGCATTTTGTTTACTGAGAAATGTACGCCGATATCACGTAAAAACTCAACGTAGTTAAGTTTCATAAGCCAATCTGCGTTGTTTTCGATAATAGCAGCGTTGTCGCCTTCAAAACGAATAAATCTAGACATTTGCTCTTTAAAGCAATTGATGTTATGGTCGATAATTTCTGGCGTTAACATTTGACGCATATCACTTCTGCCAGACGGATCGCCAATCATACCAGTACCGCCACCGAAAAGAGCGATAGGGGTATGACCGAACTTTTGCATCCAAGCCATAGCCATAATTGGAATATAGTGACCTATATGTAAACTGTCTGCAGTTGGGTCAAAACCTACGTAGAAAGAAATACTTTCGGTTTCTAACTTTTTTCTTAAATCTTCGCCGTAAACAGTTTGTTTAACAAATCCACGCTCGGTAAGAACGTCTAATACGTTTTTCATAAAAAACTCCTGAAAAATATAATATGGATAAAGTATAAACCCAAACGCAAAAAAAGTCAACAAAAAAAGCCCCGCGGGGCTTTTAATGTCAATTTTTAACGGTTATTTTATGTTTTTTAATACACTTATTCCTGCTGTTCCCTTACCCATTGATATTGATAAATTTGAGAAATGTATTTTTCGCCTGTTTCTTCGTCTACACTCATAATGAGTATATACGTGTTTTTGTCTTTATCGTTATCTACTACTAAACAGATTTCAGCACACCCTTCAATCGGTGAACTAAGGTGTATTGGAACGCAATATTTTATCGATTTAGCCTTTTCTAAGTCAAAATTATCTGACGTTATAAAACCGTCATAAGAATCTAACCACATATCTTCAGTTATTTGATACATATCTAAAACGTCTGCTACGCTTCCGTAACAAGAGAATTTCTCTCCTTCGTAGCCTACAACGTTTTCAAGCGTAACAAAAAGGCTATATCTTTCTTTTGTTTCGCCAGGTAAAACACCCAGATTACACGCCAAAAAGCCCATATCACCAGAAATAGTCGGCGTTTGCTTTGCAAAATACCCTTTCATTTCATATTCTCCAAGATACCACTGAACACGTGGGTCAACATCTCCATAAGTACCACCAACCATATTAGCCCATCTAGTCGTGTATTTAGTCTTTTTAGTAGCATTGTTCTCTTTAAACGCACAACCCATCCAACAATCGTTAATTAGATGGTTTAAATGAATGAAAGCAATCTCTTTAGATGATTCAAAACTAAAAATATCACATACGCCCCAATAATCTACATATTCCTCACCATCCCAAACATGCAGCCCAAATACGCTTACGCAAAAAAGACTAAACGCCCCTAGTTGAAAATCATCTACTGCCGCCAATGGAGTAGCCTTGCCGAAAACGTGCTTGCCTTCAAACTCTCCATAATAACAATCATAACCAAATTTGTGTCCTAGATATGCCTCTATCTCTGCTTTAACTGTTTCATCTAAAGGAGTGTATACGTAGTCTATCTCTGTAGGGTCAGGAGCTTCTTCTTGCTCTACACTTTCACTTGTAGTTTCTTGCTCGCTTTCTATTAAAGACTCTTCTACGCTTTCATTTGATACCGTTACAGACTCTTCTAAACTTTCGTTTGATACCGTTACAGACTCTTCTAAACTTTCGTTTGAAGTAGTTATACTACAACTAGCACAAAATATCATAAAAACGCAAAGAATAATGCTTATTATTGCCTTTTTCATACGTTCCTCCTTTTAAGTTCTTTAATTATATCTCTTTTTTTATCGCTTGTCAATATAAAAATAACTCTTAGGCGTGCCCTTTAATTAAACGATTATTAATTTTTGAAAAAATTATTATAATTTATTGTCAAATTAAAGGTTATGTGCTATAATTGTTAAGATAAAAAATCTATTTGGAGGAATATAAAATGCAATATTCTCACGAAGTTGAAAATATGATTTGCGTTGCTAAAGGTCCTAACCACGGCCCAGCTCCTATCCCTGAAGAGGGTTTATGGGTTCAGTCAAGAGAAATTCAAGACATTTCTGGCTTTACTCACGGTGTAGGTTGGTGTGCTCCACAGCAAGGCGCTTGTAAACTTTCTCTCAACGTTAAAAAGGGTATCATTGAAGAGGCTCTCGTTGAAACAATCGGTTGTTCAGGTATGACTCACTCTGCCGCTATGGCATCTGAAATTCTCCCTGGTAAAACAATTTTAGAAGCTCTTAACACAGACCTTGTTTGTGACGCTATCAACACTGCTATGAGAGAACTTTTCTTACAAATCGTTTACGGTAGAACTCAATCTGCTTTCTCTGACAACGGTCTTGTTGTAGGTGCAGGCCTTGAGGACCTTGGTAAAGGTCTCCGTTCACAAGTTGGTACTATGTACGGAACTAAGGTTAAAGGTACTAGATATCTTGAAATGGCAGAAGGTTACGTTACTAAAATGGCACTTGACGCTAACAACCAAGTTATCGGTTACTCTTTCGTAAGCCTTGGAAAAATGACTGACTTTATTAAGAAAGGTCTTACTCCAAACGAAGCATACGAAAAAGCATCAGGCAAATACGGTAGATTTGACGAAGGCGTTAAATTTATCGACCCACGTGTAGAATAATAGGAGGCTAAGGTTATGAGTATTACTTTTGAAGGATATAGTAGAAGAATTAATCAAATTAACGAATGCCTCGCTAAATACGGCATTAAGGATTTAGAAGAAGCAAGACAAATCTGCCTTGACAAAGGTATCGACGTTGACGCTATCGTAAGAGGCATTCAACCAATTTGTTTTGAAAACGCAATTTGGGCTTACACTTTAGGTACAGCAGTTGCTATTAAGGCTGGCGCTAAAAAAGCTGCTGACGCTGCTGAACTTTTAGGCGAAGGTCTTCAAGCTTTCTGTATTCCTGGCTCTGTTGCTGACCAAAGAAAGGTTGGTCTTGGCCATGGTAAACTCGGTGCAAGACTTCTTTCTGAAGAAACTACTTGTTTCTGTTTCTTAGCAGGTCACGAATCTTTCGCTGCCGCAGAAGGTGCTATCGGTATTGCTCTTAAGGCTAACAAAGTTAGAAAAGAGCCACTTAAGGTTATTTTGAACGGTCTTGGTAAAGACGCTGCTTTCATTATCAGCCGTATCAACGGTTTCACTTACGTTCAAACTAAGTATGATTACTACACTGGTAAACTTACTATCGTAAACGAAACTCCATACTCAAACGGCGAAAGAGCAAAGATTAGATGTTACGGTGCTGACGACGTTACTGAAGGCGTTGCTATTATGGCTCACGAAAACGTTCAAGTTTCTATCACTGGTAACTCTACTAACCCTACTCGTTTCCAACACCCAGTTGCAGGCACTTACAAGAAATGGTGTATCGACAACGACAGAAAGTACTTCTCTGTTGCATCAGGTGGTGGTACAGGTAGAACTCTTCACCCAGATAACATGGCTGCAGGTCCTGCATCTTACGGCTTTACTGATACTCTTGGTCGTATGCACTCTGACGCTCAATTCGCAGGCTCTTCTTCAGTTCCTGCTCACGTTGAGATGATGGGCTTAATCGGTGCTGGTAACAACCCAATGGTTGGTATGACCGTTGCTTGCGCCGTTGCTGTTGAAGAGGCTATGAGCAAATAATTATAAACTTATATTTAAAAACTCCGTTACAAACGTGCAACGGAGTTTTTATTTTGCATACTTTAACACAAATTAAAACCTCACGGCAAGCCGTGAGGTTCATTTTAATACTTACTATTTATATCAATTACTTCTTGTGGAACATTTACCGAAGTTGCACCATATTGAGTGAAAGTTATTTTCATCGTAACTTTAACTCGTTGTCCAGAAACCATAGCATCTAAAACAACTACCATTTCGGTAATTCTTTCGCCACTTACGTTAATCGAAGTAGAATAAGAATAAACCTCTGACGCACCTTCTTGCTTTTTTACAAGTTCGATAATACTGCTTTTTATTTCTTCTCTTAAAACAAAACTGTCTCCCCTTTTAACGAATACAACAAAATCCGTTTGCTTAAGTTCATTAATAACACCAGAATTTTCTAAATCGTGCCCTATATAAAGCAAGCCATTCAACAAATCGGTAGAGTCTTGATATTTGTCATCCGTACCTAACGTATATGCCCTAACACCCCTTGCACTCATAAGCATTGCACCGTCAAACTTTTCAGAATAAGCCTGCCCTGCTTGTTTTGACGATAATGAGTAAGAAAAGCCTATAGCGTTATAAGAATATCTAAACGTCATAGAATAATCAAGAGATAAATCTTGATTTTCTGCCGACATTGACGTTTTTTCGGTTACGGTTACGTTTGACATCTCTTTTTTATCAAAAAGATAATTAGCATAACTTATCGTCAACGCCTCACCTTCGCTTGGCTTAGGAGAATAGTATCTATATTTTGCATCTTCCTCGCCAAATTGCATAACGTACGCTATATGCTTGCAGATTATACTGTCAATTTTATATGAAATTTTAACTTTTTTCGCCGAAGCAATATCTTCTTTTTTAATGCCAGAATAATTTAACCCGTTCAATTCTTCTTCGGTTAAATCTTCCAAAACACTGTAATTTACGTATTCAACGTTATATTCAGCTGCCTTAAACTCGTTTTCAACAAAAGACTGCATTGCAATATCTTCCGTAACGTATTCATACGTAGAAAATACGCCTTTAAACTCTTCTCTTGGACTAGCAGTTTCTCCACTACACGCTATAACACTTAAAGAAACGGCTATACATACTAAACAAACTAATAAACTTTTAATTAGTTTTTTCATATTTACCCTCTTATCTTTCTTGCCATAAAGCTAATACTTCTGCAGGAACTTCAACCTCAGTTTCCCCATACTTGGAAAACGTACTGTCTATACTAAT
>JAFVSF010000180.1 GCA_017503885.1 Clostridia bacterium | reverse complement strand
GTACACGAAAATAGAGGGTAAAAAGTATTCACCTTCGGGAAAATTGCTTTATTTTTTCGTATTCGAAAATAGAGGGTACCTACATACTACCTTCGAAAAAAAATTTTTTTTAATACGCTCGATTTCGAGCGTATTTTTAAATGCACCGTTTAGCCTACGTGCGGAGTTATTTTATATCAAGCAATATTGTGCTGAGATATCTTATTTGTATTTGACGTCAGATTTGAAGTTCTGCCAATCTACAAGCGTTTCTTCGTAATCGGCTAAACTGCCTTTAAAATAGAATTTGGGATTAATTCTATATTCGCCGGTGTATTTATATTTGATAGCACCGGCTCCGCAAAGCACGAGAATCCACGACGTTATCGTTCGGATGCTCTTCGATAAGGCATCTGCAATCTTAGTCTTTGTTACTTTAACGACGTTGCGTTCGTTACTCATTGCAATGAGCAAATTTAACAAAAGCATTGCTTTTGAAATCTTCTGAATTTGCTTATCATCGAAGATTAGCAAATCGAATTTTGAAATTTCTATCATTTTGACCTTAAATTTGAATGCGCGGTCAAAAATCGCCTACGTAAACTTCGGCAATTTTTGACAAACCGTAATCGGTCGTCACGTCGCTATCGATTATTTACAGTCTATACGTCGTTAGATACACAATAGGCAAAATTGCTAATCTACCCAAACAAAACGGTTAAACGCAATACTGCGTTTATAACCGTTTTTTTGTTTTTGGCTAGATATACGCAATTTTGCCTAATTATTTTGTATCATTTAACGCCCTTATAGCCTCTAAAACGTCGATTAGTTTATCGCAACTGTCTTGCTTAAAACCTAATCTTGCGACGTTACTATCAACCGCTTGGCGTTTTTTATTAAGTGTTTTACTTTCGCTTACGTAATTTCTTACGTAATCAAAGTTTTTACCATCAATATGGAGTTTTTGGTGTAAACGACCAAATATCTCTTTGTCGTAATATGATGGATAAGCTTGTTTATATGACCTATCGTCATAATCTGCAACGATCTTTGCAGGTATATATCTTACCTTTAAACGTTTATTTTCTTCCAAAACGTTTAAATATTTAGTAGGTGTATTTGATAAAACTTCAGTTTGAGTATTACCAACTACAGTATATATTTTCTTTCGAAAACCAATTGACCGTATAAAACGCTCAATTTTTATTAATATTTTCGCTGACAGTCTGCGTCTTACAATTCTTTTATCCATTGAATCAGACAAAAATAATTGTAAAAAGGCAAAAATTTTAAGTAGTAAAATCGGCCTGCAAACCCACTCCTGTGAGAGGAATATTTTGTTTTGACCTACAACACGTCGGCAATCGATGTAAACGTTGTTATAATCTTGCTCGCATCCAATTACACACCACTTCAAAAAGTGGCCGCCTAATCTGAACATGTCAGATACGTCGTAAGGTCTCTCCTTAGAAACACCTAACTCTGCCTTTAAAACAGCACCAATTTCATCGATTAAAACTACCGTGTAAATAGGTAGTCTGTAAACCCCCTTTAGGTGATTAACCTCAAGCTCGTGTGCACGCACACCATTTTTGTCTTGAATTGGAATGTTTGAAAATAAGCATGGAATGCAACGTCGCATGATGTAAAAGTTATATGCGATTTTAATTTCGTGGTATTCTAAAAGTTCGTCTTCATCGTTACGTTCTAAGATTTCACGTTCACGTGAGTGCCAAAGATACATGTCGTATTGAAGTTGACGCCATTTCATAAGTGCTATTACGTAACCGTCTTGCACCATCGAAGAAGTTTTGCCAATTCTTGGTGCTCCTGCGTAAATTTGAACGACGTTACCAAAATCAGCTGTGCAGTCTTGGTGGTAACTTATGAGTATCATTGCGTAGAACTTGCCGAAATAGTAAATACCAAAAATAATGAGAATTAACTTAACTGCAAAAGGGTAATGAATCAGAGCAAAATTTTCGGGGTAAAAAGTTTCATGCCCAAATATATATAAAGCATAAAATACTATAAAAAATATAATTAAAAGTAGTTTTTTAATTAAATTAAAGTTTTGGGAAGAGGCTATTTTCCAAACACCAATAGTTAACGCCGTTGTGAATACTGCAAAAATGAAATTTGGAACAAAGGCAAACATTGTAAAATTTAAAGTCAAAAATATTAGGTTAAAAAGCAAAGGTAATAGATAGTAAATCATACCGTTTGCATTAGCTTTTAATGCTGCGATAAATAAGTATCGTCTTAACCCCATCGGATTTTGACTTGTAATTACTTTTGGAGTTTCTTTTTTAAGAAAATCTGAATCGACAACGTTGTTTTGCCATATTAACTGTTGCTCGCTTAAACGACGTTGTGCAGCAACTGCGGCGTTTGATGGTTGCCATAAAGTTAACGCCCTGCTTTTAGGCACGTTGGGCACTCTTGGGTAAGGTGAGCAAAAATTATCAATCACAAAATTTTTGCCTCGTTCTTCGCCTCTACGTTTTGCCCTTAAAAACCCGCACGTAGAACCGTATTGTGTATCTTCAGCGTTTAAAGGCTCGAATACAATATTTTCAGTTTTGGTTTCTTTTTTCTTAGAGCTTTTTTTACTCGCTTTTTTTTCAGTTTCTTTGACTTCTGGAACTTCTTCAGCAGGAGCAGGAGATTCCCCTGCTGAAGAGTTAGACTCGTCCTTTTTTAATAAATCTTTAAAACTCACTTTTTCCTTATGATTCTAATAAAAATTGCTAAAGTCAGCAATGATGCAAATCCAATAAGTAACCAGGTGTACCATTTAAGGTTTCCGTCATCTTTTTTGAATATATCTTCAAAAACAGTGCCAACTTTGTCTGCAGTGTCTTCTACTACGTTACCAAAAGCTCCATCAGTATCATCAGCGCCATCGGCACGACCATTAGATATATAGGTTTTATTTGGGTCCACCTTGCAATCCAAGTAGAAAAAGTAGCTATGATACATCTTGTTGTCTGTGTTCATAAGCTCACAAAAGGCGAGTGCAGGGTAAAAAGGAATATTGAAGATAGCATATTCACTTCTATTTACAATCGATGCCAAACGCTTGTAGATGTTACCGCCAGTTGCTTGTGTTGCCTCAAACATTGATACGACACCGTCGCCAGAATAGCCCTTGAAATAATAGTTTAAATCTGAAACTTTTTCTTCGAATATGGCTACGGCGAAATAACCGTAGAGGTTGTCCTCATTGATAGTGTTGCCGTCGGGTAGTGTGATAGAAGAGTATTCAAAATATGTGGTATTAGGCATGTTCAAAAACAAAATGGACCACTCTTTGCCCATAGATTCTGCCCAATCTTTATATCTTGTGAGCGGAACTTTTACTTCACCCGTAACGTTACCGTTATAGTCAATTTTACGCAACGAGCAAAAAGTATACTTGAGATTAAATTCATACGTATCTTTACCATTATAAATAACGTCGATAGACTCTACGTTACTGCGTAAACACTTTAAACTGTCTACGTTTAAAAACTTTTTTAAAAATTCATCGTAATTGCCGTTTTCTTGTATGTCTGTAACTTTTGCCGTTCCAAACGTATTTTTAGGATAAGCAAATGGAGTCTCTTTAAATTGTTCAAGATAATTAACTCTAACAAAATATTGGTCACTCGTTATTATTTCGATGTTACCTATAATGTCTTCGTGCATATTACACGTAACGTAAATTACTGAATCTTCAAAATTTTCTTTGTTAACAGAAAGCATAAAAGAGTCGGCAGGCATAGTTAAAATTTTATCGAGACGTTCACCCTCCGGAATTTCAACGTTAAGAGACTCTAGAAGATTCTTGTTGCCATTTACAGCATCTGCTTGTACGTATGCAACATGTCCGTCTGGATGAATCACTTTTACAATCATACGATAATTATAGTTTACAACAAACTTATATTTTTTACCTTCTTCGATAGTGATTCTCTCCACGCCATCGTATGTCATATATACGCAATCATTAAGAATATTTAAATTCAGTGCATTTTCGATTGTATCTTGATATATTACGTAGAAGTTATTATTACTCATAGATATAACTTCACTATATTTAATTGTAATTGGTGCAGAGGTTATGACTTCTTTACAAATGTCTTGACTTTCATCCAAATATAAACTTTGATATTCGTAAGTTACTATAACGTCTACATCTTCGATAATTTCAGCAGTATATAGCACCTCAACTTCAGATAATAAATTTTGATTATCTTTCGGAACGATTAAAGTTAAATAGCCACTCTCATTAATAACCTCAATACGAGTATCGTATCTTATTTCAAAATCTGATTCATCAAGCTGAACAATCCAGCCTTTTTGATTTAAAAGCTGTTCTTCGATTTTTCTAAAATCGAAAGTAATAGTGGTATTACTTTCGTTAGTGGTAACGTCCGTTGAATATATATAAATAGCT
>JAFVSF010000179.1 GCA_017503885.1 Clostridia bacterium | reverse complement strand
TCAGTATTACCACTACCTACGTAACTTGCTTTTCCTGTCAAATCGGAAAAGTCATATACGCCGTTTGCATCCCCCGAGAATACCCCAGTAGTAAAACGAATACAAGTGTAATAGTTGGTACCACCAAACGTATTGTCATTATTTTCGCCTCCGTTCAAACCAAGCGTATTAAACGTCAAGTTTACAACAGTAGGGGTATCTTCTGCGTTTACTGAAAAACCGGCATGTATTCCTAAAATAGAAACACATAATGCAAATAGCAAAGATAACACCCCTAGTGTTGTTTTTCTTACAAATTTACTCATCATTTTACTCCTTTTAAATAGAGTTTTATTTAAAAATATTTCAAAAAGGGGAAAATTCTCCCCTTTTTTGTTATTGTCCAGCATTCAAAAGCCAATCTTCAAGCGAGCCAGTATTATCTTTATCCATACCTGCAATCCAATCGTTTAGAGAACCATTATTGTCCCCCGTTTCAGTGTAAGGTAAAGACAAAACGAGCAACCTTTCTAATTGTTCTTCGGTATAGCCGTATTCTTTATCGTTGTAAGCCATATACGCTACTTGTGCAATAGAACGCACGTTATCGTTACCACTTGCAAAAATCTTCTTTTGCGTGCCGTCTGCAAAAGTTACCTTTACAAACGCTCTTCCCTCAAATAGCGTGTTAAGTTGTTCGTCAGGAAGTTTTGTCATAACGCCTGCAAGCGTCCAAGCATTGCCGTTGTTACCGAATTTATCTTTTGGAATACTTATTGTCAACGAACCTACTATTGCCGGTGATTTTACCGTAATACCATAACTCACGTTGCTTTCGCCTACTATGTTTTCTAACGCCGTCAACGAATTTTTGTCAACGTCTGCTATCCAACGGATAGAATTTTCATAGTCGCTCATAATACGCACCGATGCGCCCTTACGCATATCCATATCAAGCGTGATAGCCGTAAGCGTTATTTCTGATGCAACGTTATCAATGCTATATCCTGCGGGATAAGCCTTGCCGTTGTATTCCCATCCTACGAAAATTTCGCCCTCAACCGTTCTTTCGGGAAGTATAAAACTACCGTTTTCCACTACAAACGTAGTTTCCGTTTCGCCTTTTACGTTCAAGTTTACAGCATATCCACTTTCCGTTTTAAATGGAACAACGAACACACCTTCGCCAGACGACATAGAGAGTGTCAAAGTGTTTCCACTAAGCATCTGATCGGTATAGCCCGTGCCTCTATAAACACGTACTTTATCCGTAGCATTATCAAACGTCATTGTAACCGTAGAAGCGTTGCTTCTTAACGCATCGTTTGCGTTTGCAAGGAAATATCCGTTGTAGCCTATATCGTCTTCAAAACAACCCACAAACGTCGTTTCTGTAGAAGTCACAGAAGCCAAATTGTCGTTTGTTAAATATGTCTTTTGCGTAGCAGAATAACTGTTTGCATAGGCAATTTCATTAGCAAAAATGCCGTTTGTTAACTGACCGTAGCAATTTTTATTGTTGTTGTTACTCGTTGCAAATCTGTCGTACGTCGTACCCTTAGAAATAATAACGCCGTTCCAGTCGAAATTCATATACGCTTCGTCCATCGCATCAATATTTTTAATTGCATTTTGTACGTAGGTATAATTTGCAGTAGGCGTACCGCCTGCCGTTACCATCGCTTCAGAAAGGAATGCATCTACTAAATTAGGCGTTTCATAGCAGAAGTTAATAATCTGCTTTGCGCCAAACGCCATAAACATACTGTACTGCATATCGATATCTGCTTGACCTTCCAAGTTTCGATAGCTAGGTTTATACGTGCTATTTTGTGCAGGATTCATCGTTTGTGCATAGTAACTCACGTCTGCACCGTGCTGTTTTGCAATAATTGCCGTTGTCGCTAAGTCTGATAAGAAAGACGTTGTTACATACGTTTTTGTTCCACCATATTCTCGACGCAATGGATAACTATCCACAGACATCATCTTTTGTCCGGATAAGTTATCAATAACCGTATCAGCATAGTATTCTACATACGCCGCATAATCGGTGGTAAACGTTTCCGACCAGTAGTAGTTTGGCATAAGGTTTGCAAAGAACTGCTTTCCTGCAAATGCACCCTCAAATGCCTCGATATAAGTTGCAATTTGGTCAATTTGGTCCGTTCCCGTAGGCTCATCCCATATATCCGAACCGATAACGCAATCACGGCTCCAGCCACTAACGTACTGACCAAGTACATCCGACCAATTACCTATCGCATCAGGATTTGAGCCTTTGTTTGAGTCTAACATTATTTTCATACCGTTTTGGTCGAAGTTGTCAAAAATTTGCCCAAGTCCAGCCCAATTCGCTTGTGTATTATTACCGTTCAAATATATAAAATCAAGCCCCGAATTCATAAGCATTTCAACTTCTGCCGTATTCGTCAAGTCAGGGGCAAAAAAACCACCGACCATAAAATTTGCAGAGTCTTGATATTGCGAATAATCTCTAATTACGTAATTCTTGGTTTCTGCCTTTGCTATTTTCTCACCAATAGACGTTACGCTAGGTGCAACGAAAACGGTAGCAATTGCAACAGCAAGTACTTTACTTAACATTCTCTTTTTCATTTTGCACCTCCTTACCATGCGTCTCCACCTTCGTCCCAATCTCTAAAATCGCCGTCGTTATCTACGATAGATGACGTTATAACATCATTTGCATCGTTAAACTCTATCACTTTAACGTCAAGCGTTTCATAAGGTTTTTTATCTTTCATTTTACACCTCGTTGTTAAACGCCTGCAATTTGTTGAAGAATAGAAAGTTGCGTACCCGAATAATCACCCGAAGCAATAGCCCTTTCTGCTACTTGCTTAATTGATCTAGTCGTGTCATTTGCAATTGCGTAAATTCTCTTGGTAACTCCGTTGTGATAAGTAATATCCACGTAGCCACGTCCAGTAAATTCTTGTGAATAATATTCAGAGTTTATATCAATTAAAACACCCGTATATTGGCTATTTTCTATCTTCCAAATATTTGCTACGATATCAAAGTTTTCAGCAAATCCATCTGCTGAAAGTTCCGTACCGAATTTAAAAGCAGTTGCCCAGTACGCAATATTATTAAAACCTTCTTCATCAATATTAGTCGTCCAACGGATACCACTCGTTTCTGCGCTTGAAATACGGATAGACGCACCGTCAATCGTATTAAACTCGCCCCAAAGTGCAATAAAAGCACATCCAGTTGCCGTCGTCGTATATTCACCCGAAGGAAGGAAGGTTTGCGTTAACTCTTCATCAACCATCAAATTCATAACGTAGCCAAGAAGCACCTTACCCTCTCTTTCATATTCAGGCAACGTATAGGTAAAGCTACCATCTTCATTTTGCGTGGTTGTATAAGTATGAATAATTTCGGGGTCCATATTCTCATATACAGAATATGATACTTTTACGGGTTCAGCCCAAGCCGTACCATTAAATTTCAAGGAAATATCGCTTGCAAGTTTATATACATTTGTGTCTTTTCCACCCACTTTAAAGGTTGTACCAGCAGGAAGGAAAAACTCATCCCCTGCTGTAGGTGCAGTTTCCGTATATAATACGATGAAGTTTGCCGCAACGTCAGGGCCCGCAATAAAAGAAGCAGGACAGAAATTAAAGTAGGATTCACCGCCGTTAATGGTTGCATTTGCCTTCATCTCCGTCCAGTCATCGCCCTGCGTATAATAACCGCTTGTCAACAAACCGTCTAAATGCAATACGGTATAGTACATACCGTTCGCAAGCGTTTCCGAGTTGTTGTTCCAAGACGAGTTAATATTCGTAAAGGTTACGGAAACAACTTCAGCCGGCTTCACCATATTGACCGTAATGCTGTCGATATAGAAATAATCCGAAACCGTACCCTTGTCACGAAGACCGAATGCAAACGAACCTAAATTACCGTCGTTGCCCGTAATATTAGCAACGGGAATTACAACGTTACACCAATTAGAAAGATCTGCGGACGCTATATAACCGCCCACATTGTTAATCCTCAACAGATCGTCAGCAGTATAGTCGGGAGAATATACTCTTGCAACTACGCTTTCAATGTCAGCCGCAGGAATTTGCGATGCCGTGAAATCGATATTGATATATGCTGCACCGCCGTTTATCTTACTTCCGATTTTTGCCACCGCGCCAGTATAACCAGTAGGCAAGCTTGCCGTCGCGCCGTCAATAATTTCAT
>JAFVSF010000011.1 GCA_017503885.1 Clostridia bacterium | reverse complement strand
AGGACGATAGTAACCGGTAATACGGCTGTAAACTTCGGTAGTTCTTCCACAGGTTGGGCAGGTGTATTGTTCGCCTGCGATATAGCCGTGGTCAGCACATACAGAATAGGTTGGGCTCATTGTGTAGTATGGTAATTTGTAGTTTTCTGCAATCTTTCTAACTAAGGTAGCAGCAGCCTTCCAGTCTGGGAGTTTTTGTCCTAAGAATGCGTGGAATACGGTACCAGAAGTGTAAAGAGTTTGCAATTCGTCTTGAATATCTAATGCAGAGAAAATGTCATCCGTGTAACCTACAGGCAAGTGTGAGCTGTTGGTATAGTATGGTGCGTTATTGTTGTCAGAAGCCGTTATAATTTCAGGATATCTCTTTCTATCGTGTTTAGCAAGACGGAAAGAAGTAGATTCTGCAGGTGTTGCCTCTAAGTTGTAGAGGTCACCGTATTTTTCTTGATAATCAGAAAGTTTATTTCTCATAAAGTTGAGAACGTTCTTCGTGAAGGCTTGTGCTTCTTTTTCCGTAAGGTCTTTGTTAATCCATTTTGCGTTAAGGCAAGCTTCGTTCATTCCAACGAGACCAATAGTTGAGAAGTGGTTGTTAAACGTTCCTAAATACCTCTTTGTATATGGATATAAGCCTTCTTCTAATAACTTGTTAATAGTCTCTCTCTTAACCTTTAGTGAACGAACAGAGATGTCCATCATATGAGTTAATCTCTCATAAAACTCTTCCTCTGTCTGTGAAAGGTAAGCAATGCGTGGCATATTAATTGTAACAACGCCGATAGAACCTGTACTTTCACCGCTTCCAAAGAAACCACCGCTCTTTTTACGAAGTTCTCTAAGGTCAAGTCTTAAACGACAGCACATACTACGAACGTCACTTGGTTCCATATCACTATTAATATAGTTTGAGAAATATGGTGTGCCGTATTTAGCAGTCATCTCAAATAAAAGTTTATTGTTTTCCGTCTCTGACCAGTCAAAATCACTAGTTATTGAGTAGGTAGGAATTGGGTATTGGAAACCTCTGCCGTTAGCGTCGCCTTCAATCATAACTTCAATGAAAGCTTTGTTAACCATAGCCATTTCTTTAACGCAATCTTTATATTTGAAATCGAGTTCCTTTCCGCCTACCAAAGCGTTCATTTCTGCAAGGTCGTTAGGAACTACCCAGTCGAGAGTAATATTTGTAAACGGTGCTTGAGTACCCCATCTTGAAGGTGTATTAACGCCGTAAATAAATGACTGAATACATTGTTTAACCTCTTTATAAGAAAGGTTATCAACCTTAACAAATGGAGCGAGATAAGTGTCAAATGAAGAGAAAGCTTGAGCGCCTGCCCATTCGTTTTGCATAATGCCAAGGAAGTTTACCATTTGGTTACAAAGAGTTGAAAGGTGTGATGCTGGAGAACTTGTAATCTTTCCAGGAACTCCGCCAAGTCCTTCCATAATTAACTGCTTTAAAGACCATCCGGCACAATAACCGGTAAGCATTGAAAGGTCGTGAATATGTATATCTGCGTTTCTGTGAGCGTTGCCGATTTCATCATCATAAATCTCACTTAACCAATAGTTTGCGGTAATTGCTCCACTATTAGAAAGAATAAGACCACCTACAGAGTAGGTTACGGTAGAATTTTCTTTAACACGCCAGTCGGAAACGTGAACGTAGTCGTCAACAATTTTCTTGTAGTCAAGAACGGTTGACTTAATGTTACGAATTTTTTCCCTCTGTTTACGATATAAAATATAACTCTTTGCTACTTCAACGTATCCAGATTGAATTAAAACAACTTCTACGCTATCTTGAATATCTTCAACGTTGACTACGCCGTCTTTAATTTTCTTAGCAAAATCTGCAGAAACTCTCAATGAGAGCATGTTCAAAATATCTGAAGTATAATTAACTTGCTTTGAATTGAACGCCTTACTTATTGCCGTTGATATTTTCGACATATCGTAATCAACTAAATTGCCATCTCTTTTTCTAACTTGAAACATATTACACTCTCCTTT
>JAFVSF010000178.1 GCA_017503885.1 Clostridia bacterium | reverse complement strand
GTTGTTTCGGGCGGTGCCGACGCGTGGAGCTCTACCGAATAGTCGGTTACCGCAGATTCCGAAATCACTGCAAGATATATTAAGTTTGAAATCACCAAAACAGGTTCTTTTGTATGGATGGACGAGGTTGAGGTTGCGGTCAAGGGCAACGTTGAAGAAAAGTTTAACCTTGCATATAACAAAACCTACGAAAAATCCCCCTTGTTCAGACAGAGCAACGTTACTTGGGATTGGGACGAAACCTTCCCTGAGGCATATCCCGACGAGGGCGGAATAACCCTTACCGACGGCAAGACCAATTCCCTTAACGACCTTAACGACGCGGCTTGGGTTGGCTTTAACTCTAAGACACCTGTTCTTGAAAACAACTATAACTTCATCCGTGTTGACCTTGGTGAGGTTT
Source organism: Clostridia bacterium (assembly GCA_017503885.1). GTDB lineage: Bacteria > Bacillota > Clostridia > Christensenellales > Borkfalkiaceae > UBA10281. Next base: position 3,081 of record JAFVSF010000178.1, on the reverse strand, counting down.
ACGGCTTGACTCAGCTCGACCTCCACGTGGGCAGTAACGGTCTTGGCTACGGTATTACCGCGCCTAACGTTGAATTCTTCGTTTCCGAGGACGGCGAGACCTATACCTCCGTGGGAACTGCCAACGGCGCAAACGGCGGCGCATATACCGAGCTTCTTTCGGTTGAATGCGAGGTTAACGCCCGTTACGTAGAGGCTCGTATTACCAGCATAGGCTGGGCGTTCGTTTCTGAAATTTACGCTTACGGCGGCGAAGCATTTACAGATACCGAACCTACTCCCGACCCCGACCCCGTTGTTATGAAGGGCGACGTTAACGGCAACGATGAAATCGATTCTGTAGACTACACAATGCTTAAACGCGGATACTTCGGCACATATAACGTTGAAATGAACGTTGGCGACATTAACGGCAACGAAGAAATCGATTCTATCGACTATGCAATGCTGAAACGCGCATACTTCGGTATTTATCAGATACAGTGATCTTTATCAGATTCAGTAATTTAGAATTTTTATAACCAAAAGGGCAGAGGCGGCAAACTTCTGCCCTTTTCTCTTGATTCTGTAATCCTCAACAGTCGAAACGCGCGTATGGGTATGGTATCTATAATTGATTTTTGGGGGTATAGCACAATTTTTTAGGGTGTTAATTGTAAAAAAGTTACTATATATTTTTGGCAAAAATCCATTGAAAAGATAAAATATTTTTGTTATAATGATTATATTATGTATAATTTTTTTACTGAAAACACAAAAATTAACGGAAAATTTCATATAACTGGTAGCGATTATAACCACGCAAAAAACGTTCTTCGCATGAAAAAAGGTGAACAATTTCTAGTTAGCCAAGGTGGAGCAAGTCACCTCTGCGAATTAGAAGATTTTACCGACAATTCCGTAATCGCTAAGATTATAGAAGAAAATTATCAAGACACCTCGTTACCTATAGAGATATATCTTTTTCAAGGTTTACCAAAAGCAGACAAATTGGAATTGATAATTCAAAAAACCGTTGAATTGGGTGTACATTCAATAATTCCCGTTGAAATGAAACGTTCTATTGTCAAGCTTGATGAAAAAAAGAAAGATGGCAAAACGGCAAGGTGGCAAGCCATTGCTGAAAGTGCGTCTAAACAGAGTAAACGTACTTCTATTCCTACTGTAGAAACTGCTATATCTTACCAAAAAGCCCTTGATAAGGCAAAGGAATTAGATATACTTATCGTACCGTACGAAAGCAAAAACGGCATGCAAGACACGGTCGACGCTTTACAACTTATCAAAGCAGGTATGAAAATTGGGGTTTTGATTGGTCCTGAAGGTGGATTTGAAGACAGCGAAATTCAAAAGGCACAAGAAATCGGTGCAAAAATAGTATCACTCGGCAAACGAATTTTACGCACTGAAACTGCGTCAATAACAACTGTCGCAATGCTTATGCTTCACGCAGAAACCCAGCTATAAGCTAATTAACGTCATTTTTAACAAAAACGGCAAAACCAAAATTTGGTTTTGCCGTTTCCTTTTTATCGACTTTCTTTGAGAAAAAACACTGCTAATCCACCTACGCCCGTATGTGAACCAATAACTGCCTCTAAATAACCTATTTTTACTTCTTTTATATGCTTACTTGTTATCTTGATCGCCAATGCTTTTGCATCATCCTCGCAGTCTGCATGTGAAATATAGACAACACTATCTTTTCTAGCATTTTCATTGATTAAGTTTGCCAAATGCGTAATTGATTGCTTGCGAGATATAACTTTATTTACAGAAACAAGTTTCCCCTCTTCATTAACTTTAATAATTGGTTTAATTTTTATCATTGTTCCAATTCTATAGGCGAGCGAAGGTATTCTTCCTCCTTTATGAAGATAAAACAAATCGTCAACTGTAACGTACGTATTCATACTATCTCTTTCCTTTAATATAAATTCTGCTACTTCTTTTGCACTTTTGCCGTCACTCCTCATATTTACTGCTTGTTCAACAAAATATCCTTGACCAAACGAACCCGTGTGCGTATCCACGCAGTATATTTCTGCATTTGGAAATTCTTTCAAAATTCTATCCTTGGCTAATTCTGCTGATGAGAAAGTAGCACTAACACCTGCAGAAAAACCAATATAAATAACAGGCTTGTTTTCTTTTACAGCTTTTTCAAACTCATTAAAATATTGTTCTTCGTTTGCACACGAAGTCGAAAGCTTAGGCTTTGTCTGTATAGTTTTATAAAAATTTTTAAGCAAATTAGGATCATCTGTTTTATACGCAGGAAAAACCTCCCCATTTATTAGATAATACAGGGTAACTACTGCAATATCGTTTACATTAAAATATTCCGTACTAAGGTTTGCCGTTGAATCGGTAACAATTTTAAAATTCATAATTTCTCCTCTGTTATAGATATACTACTTGTGCTTATAACCATAAATAAATTTACAAACGTTGTTTTGCTTATATTTTCAATCATAAATCCTTTTGCGTTAATTTACCCAGTCGTTTAAACACTTCTTAACTATATTAAATTTTTACATTAAATGCACCCTATTTATAACAATCCAAATTCTAAAGTGCGAAATTTTTATCGTAGACAGAAAAAATCAACTCTACTAGCAGTAGAATTTTGTCCTATAAGTCTAAAAACGTTTACTTTTTTATAATTATTTGCTATAATTTAATTGGAGTGTGAATTATGAAAAAGTTAGTAGTAGCATCAAACAATAAAGGTAAACTTAAAGAAATTAAGGAAATTTTAAAAGGTAAATACGAAGTCGTTTCAATGGGTGAAATGGGCTTTAACGAAGAAATATTTGAAGACGGAAACTCTTTTTATGAAAACGCCAAAATCAAGGCTCAAACGGTTGCAAAAGCCTTAAACATAGATGCTTTAGCAGATGATAGTGGGCTTTGCGTTGACGCATTAGACGGTGCACCAGGTATTTTTTCTGCAAGATATTCTGGCGAACACGGAGATGATAAGGCAAATAGAGATTTACTCTTGAAAAATTTGGAGGGCGTTGAAAATAGAAACGCCAAATTCGTAAGTTCAATTGTTTTAATTAGGTCTGACGGCACT
>JAFVSF010000177.1 GCA_017503885.1 Clostridia bacterium | reverse complement strand
TGCATAAAAAAGGGCGGCTAAGAATATATAAAGAGCCGACTCTACCTTTTTGTTTATTTTTGGTTGCTTTGTTTCCCACTCGTCTTTTGCAACCCTATAATTTTTTTCAATCGGTTGCGACTTTACTACAACCTCGGAATTGTCTCTATTTTCCGTCATAAAACCCCTCAACTGTTTTCTCAAGTCTTATGATACCATAAATCTTCGTAATTGTCATTTCTTTTTAAGCAAAATAAAAAATTTTAATAACAAGTAAATTTTATTTTTTACTATTAAAAATAGTAGAAAAATAATAAGTTTTGTGGTACAATATACCCATTACAATAGATTTTTCCTAATCGGAGGGATTATTTTTATGGATATGAAACAAATTGAGGCTAAATGGCAAGCCAAATGGGAAAAAGATAAACTTTATTCCTTTAATAAAAAGAACGTTGACAAAAAGTTTTATTGCTTAGAAATGTTCTCTTACCCATCGGCCTCTAAACTTCACTTAGGTCACTGGTACAACTACGGTTTGACGGACAGTTTTGCTCGTTATAAAAAAATGAAGGGCTTTGAAGTTTTCGAGCCTATGGGCTTTGACGCTTTTGGTCTTCCTGCAGAAAACTTTGCTATAAAAACTGGCAAGCACCCAGAAGGTACTACTCTCGAAAACATTGCTACTATGGAAGGTCAGTTAAAGGCAATGGGTGCAATGTTCGACTGGGATGCTGAAATTAAAACTTGTATGCCAGACTATTATAAATGGACTCAATGGCTCTTTTTAAAACTTTATGAGAAGGGCTTGGCATATAGAAAGGAAGCCCCTGTAAACTGGTGCTCTAGTTGTAATACCGTTCTTGCAAACGAACAAGTTGTAGACGGTCAATGCGAACGTTGTGGCACTCAAGTTGTTAAGAAAAACCTTACACAATGGTTCTTTAAAATTACAGAATATGCAGAAGAACTTTTAAATTGTATAGACGGATTAGATTGGCCTGAAAAAACAAAGGCAATGCAAAAGAACTGGATAGGTAAATCTACCGGTGGCGAAATTATCTTCACTGCTGAAAGTGGCGATGAATTTAAGGTTTTCACTACCCGTGCAGACACGGTGTTTGGCGTATCCTACGTAGTTCTTGCCCCAGAGCATCCTCTCGTTAAAAAACTCACTACTAAAGATAGAGCAAAAGACGTTGAAAAATACGTTGAAGAAACTTCTAAAATCAACGAGATTGAAAGACTTTCTACTACTCGTGAAAAGACGGGCGTATTTATCGGTGCGTATGCAACTAACCCTGCAAATGGTAAAAAAGTGCCAATTTACGCAGCAGACTACGTGCTTTATTCTTACGGCACGGGTGCTGTTATGGGCGTTCCTGCTCACGATGCGAGAGATTTCCTTTTCGCTCAAAAATACAATCTTCCTATAAACGTAGTTATCAAAAACCCTAACGGCGACGAGACTCTTCCTTATTGCGAAGACGGTATTCTTGTAAATAGCGTAGACTTTGACGGTCTTACCTCTGAAGAGGCAAGAAAGGCTATTCTCAACAAGTTAAACGCCGAGGGCAAAGGTCAACACAAGGTAAATTATAGACTTCGTGACTGGCTTGTTTCACGTCAAAGATATTGGGGTGCACCAATCCCTATGATTCACTGCCCTCACTGTGGAACTGTTCCCGTACCTTATAAAGATTTACCTGTTGAACTCCCTAAAAACGTTGAATTCCGTCCCGACGGAAAATCTCCACTTGCTAAATGCGAAAGTTTCGTTAAGACTAAATGTCCTGTTTGTGGTCAAGACGCAGAACGTGACGTTGACACGCTTGATACCTTCGTTTGCTCGAGTTGGTATTACTTAAGATACCCAGACAATAAAAACGAAGATATGCCTTTCGACCCAGATATTATCAACCAAATGCTCCCAGTAGACAAGTACGTAGGTGGCCCAGAGCACGCTTGTATGCACCTTTTGTATGCGAGATTTATAACTAAAGCACTTAGAGATATGGGTTATCTTAAATTTGGCGAGCCATTTACCTCTCTTACCCACCAAGGTATAATACTTGGACCTGACGGCAATAGAATGAGTAAATCTAGAGGCAACGTTGTATCGCCTGATACTTATATCGACGAGTTTGGCTCTGACGTATTTAGAACTTACCTTATGTTCGGCTTTGCATATACCGAGGGTGGTCCTTGGGATGATAACGGTATTAAGTCTATTGCTAAATTCTTTGAAAGAATTGAAAGACTTGTAACTAGAGCAAGCACGTATAAGCCTGAAAAAGAACCAAATATCGGCAAGGAAGAAAAAGAACTTTTATACGCTGAAGCATATTGCGTAAAGAGTGTTGACAGAGATATGAACGTATTCTCGTTTAACACTGCAATCGCAAGACTTATGGAGTTTGTTTCTGCAATAAACAAATACGACGGCTATACAGAAAAATCTAACGCCCTTGTATTAAAGGCAGTTGATACTTTGATTTTATTACTTGCTCCTTGCGCACCACACTTTGCCGAAGAACTTTGGGCAATGAGAGGTCATAAAAAGTCAGTATTTTTAGAAGATTACCCAGTTTGCAACGAGCAAGCACTTGTTAAAGACGAGGTTGAACTTGCAGTTCAAGTAAACAGCAAGGTAAAGGCTAAAATCAACGTAGCGAGCGACGCTACTGATGACGAAATTAAGGCT
>JAFVSF010000176.1 GCA_017503885.1 Clostridia bacterium | reverse complement strand
TATGGCAACGCTTAAGAAAAGCGCCCCCATCAAAAGCACTATTATGAGAAGAGGTATAAAGGCAGGGTTTTGTCTTATAAAAGAATAGACGTGTTTCGCCTTTGTCTCTGCAAACGACGCACACAAATTGTAAAGCGTTACTATAATCCCCACGAAAATACCCGTAACACTTCCAACAACGATAAGTTGTACGGCATTGAAATATACACTACCTCTATTTTTAATTGTTTTTCCCATTTTGTTTCTTTGCCTTACCTTTATTTTTGCTAAAAATCTTATTTACCCTTTGCACGAAAAAATCGTTGATTTTTTCGGAATACTTCATACTTAATATAAACGCACAAATGCAAATAATTGCAATTACACCCAAAACAATCAAGCCCCATCCTTCATAAGGAATAAGTTCCCCAGACATAAAAATTACCGTAAAGCCAATAGACGTTGCCCTAGTTATAAGTTGCATTACGAAAAATCCTAAATAGGTTATAGGTAATAGCCCTGCAACAGTACAAAGGATATCATCGGGGAAAAAGGGGAGAAAAAACATAAAAAACAATATTACGTTTTGTTTACCCTTTAGTTTTGAAATCCACTCGTTGACCTTTTCTTCACTGCCAACAACCCAATTAGCAAATGGTTTACCTATCATTTTACCCAAGAAAAATGCAAACATTGCACCAAGTAGCATTCCTATATATGAATAGATAAACGCAAGCCAAGCACCAAACACGTAACTACCTGCAATAATAGTTATCGCACCAGGTATCGGCACGAAGGTCACTTGTAAAAATGATATTAATACGTATATAAAAGGGGCTAATAAACCCGATTTTTTTATATACGCTTGCAACTGCTCTTGTGTTAGATTTATAACGCCCGTCAGTTTTAATATCAAAAAAATTACACCTATTATGCAACCTATAATAAATGCAGAAAGAAGAATTCTTAATATTACTTTTTTGTTTTCACTTAATTTTTTCATTATAATATTATATACTTATTTTCTACATTTTACAACAATTTTGTGAAAGCATTGTGTTTTGCATACAAAAAAATTGATTTTAAATGCACTTTTTTCTTTACTTTTACATTTTTCAAAATACTTATTAATAACTATCTAATTATTTTTACGCAAAGGTAAGAATACTAAATTTATCTAAAAAACTTGTTTGTATTTTATTGATTTTTACTTTTTATAGGTATATAATACTAAAGGCACAAAGGAGAATTTTTATGCGACTTTTTGAACCTAAAATTATAGACACTTTTAAGACGTATAAACCAAGAAATTACCTTTCAGATATTATCGCTGGTATTATAGTTGCGATTATTGCATTACCTCTTTCAATTGCTCTTGCTATAGCATCTGGAGCAACACCTGAAATGGGACTGTACACAGCAATTATAGCAGGGTTTTTCACTGCGTTTTTAGGAGGTAGTAGAGTTAACATTACCGGCCCAACAGCCGCTTTTGCTACTATTGTTGCAGGTATTATTTTAACGCAAGGGTTTGATGGATTATTCCTTGCGACCATTATGGCTGGCATTATACTTATCTTGATGGGTGTACTAAGGCTAGGCTCTCTTATCAAATACATACCCCATACAATTACTATAGGTTTCACGTCTGGTATTGCAGTAACACTTGTTATAGGTCAATTAAAAGACTTTTTAGGTCTTACGTATCCTGTCGGCGAAACTGCTATTGAAACGATAGATAAACTTTCTTTAGTGATAAAGAATATTTCTACAATTAACTTTTGGGCGATTATAATTGGTCTTATAGGTCTTACCATTTTAATCTTTTGGCCTAAGGTTTCAAAGAAAATCCCCGGCTCTCTTATCGCTGTACTTGTTGGCTCTTTAGTTTGTCTTATCCCTGCGATAACTGCAAATACAATAGGCTCAATTTATACTATATCTTCTAAACTACCATCATTTAAATTACCTGAAATTACTATTGAAAAGATACTTGCACTTTTACCAAGTGCGTTTACCATTGCTTTACTTGCTGGTATAGAATCACTTTTATCGTGCGTAGTATCAGATAAAATGATAGAAGACAAACACAACTCTAACACTGAACTTATTGCTTTGGGAACAAGCAACTTATTAGTTGGTTTCTTTGGTGGTATTCCTGCAACGGGTGCGATTGCAAGAACTGCTGCAAACGTAAAAAATGGAGGCAAATCTCCAATTTCTGGTATGATACACGCAATAGTTTTATTATTGGTGTTAGTGCTGTTGATGCCTCTTGCATCTTATATCCCTAGGCCTATTATAGCATCAATACTCTTTATCGTTGCTTATAATATGAGTGAATGGAGAGAGTTTTTGTCCGTAATTAAAACAAAAAAGTGGAACGACATTTTAGTTCTTATCTTAACCTTTGCACTAACTGTAATTTTTGACCTTGTTAAAGCCATTGCCGTTGGTTTAGTAGTTCATTATTTAATAGTTTTTATCTATCGCATAATAGAAAAAAGAAAAACTAGCAAAGAAAACTAATTTAAAAAGATTTCAAACATTAAAAAAGACTAACGAGAATTTTCGTTAGTCTTTTTATGTGTTTAAAATAGCAACGTGACGTTGGAGCGTGACGCTCCACCCGTATTTTACTCAACATTTATAAAGTGGATTTAAAGGGTTAGATACGAGGCAACGTGACGTTGCATCCGTGTTTCCTCTTACCCTTACAAAGTGAGATTTAAAGGATTAGATACGAGCTAGCCAAGGCTCGTGAGCTTGAAAAGACTTGGTAGACCTTGTTGGTCACCAAGGTTTTTAAAGCGAAACAGT
>JAFVSF010000175.1 GCA_017503885.1 Clostridia bacterium | reverse complement strand
GCAAGTCTTCTTGCAATTTCAGTTTTACCAACGCCCGTAGGTCCTTTCATTATAATGTTTTTTGGAGTTATCTCTTCTCTAAGTTCTGGAGATAACTGACTTCTTCTATAACGATTTCTAAGAGCAACTGCAACTGCTCTTTTTGCACCGTCTTGACCGATAATATATTTATCGAGTTCTTTAACAATCTCTCTTGGCGATAAGTTCATAATTCACCTCTTAAACAGTTTCACAACGAATATTATCGTTTGTGAAAATACAAATTCTACTTGCAATTTTAAGAGCCTTAGTTGCTATTTGCTCGGCAGAATAATCCGTTTCTTCGGCAAGTGCTCTAGCCGCCGCCAAAGCGTAATTTCCACCACTACCGATAGCACAAATACCCTCTTCAGGCTCGATAACTTCGCCTGTACCAGAGATAATTAAAAGGCTATTTTTGTCGGCAACAATCATTAAAGCGTCAAGTTTTCTACCAACTTGATCTCTTCTCCATTGTTCGGCAAGTTCAACTGCACTTCTTTCTAAATTGCCTGCAAATTTTGAAAGCATTGCTTCAAATCTTTCGCAAAGCGAAAAAGCGTCTGAAACAGTACCTGCAAAACCGATAACTACGTTTCCGTTATATATTCTTCTTACTTTTACAGCGTTGTTTTTAAATACTATAGATTCACCCATAGTTACTTGTCCGTCACCGGCAACTGCTGTAATACCGTTTTTCTTTACGGCACAAATAGTAGTACCTCTAAATTCTACGCTCATAAGGTCTCCTTTATTTGTTTAATATTTTGTAAGGCTCTTTGAGCCATTAAAAGTTTTTTCTCTGCTTTTTTACGTGGATTATACTCTATTGGAGCAATAATTCCAAAGTTTGCGTTCATTGGTTGAAAATCTTCGTTTGGCGTTGCAACGTAGCAAGAAAGTGCACCTAAAACTGTGGTTGAATCGAGTTTTAAACTTTCTTCTCCCCTTAATTTTCTATCCATATTTATAGCAGACAAGAGTCCACTTGCCGTGCTTTCTACGTAGCCCTCTACACCTGTGATTTGCCCTGCAAAAAATACCGTTGGGTATTCTTTCATAGAAAAATCACTATTTAATACTTTTGGAGCATTGATATACGTGTTTCTATGCATTACACCGTAGCGTAAAAACTCTGCGTTTTTAAGGGCTGGAAACATAGAAAAAACTCTCTTTTGCTCGGGGAATAAAAGATTGGTTTGAAAACCTACGATATTGTATCTTCTACCCTCTTCATCTTCCTTTCTAAGTTGCATACAAGCATAAGGCCATCTACCCGTCTTTGGATCGGTAAGCCCTGCAGGCTTTAGTGGTCCAAACCTAAGAGTATCTTCTCCCCTTGACGCCATTACTTCTACAGGCATACACCCCTCGAAAACCTTTACGTTTTCAAATTCGTGCAAGGTTGCCCTCTTTGCCGAAATTAACTCTTTATAAAAGGCTAAATAACCCTCTTTATCTATTGGACAGTTTACGTAATCGCCTTTACCAATTTCACCGTATCTATCACTAATAAACGCATTGTCAAAATCTATGCTATCGCCTGCGATTATTGGGGCGGCGGCATCGTAAAAATAAAACCCACTACCCGTTATTTTACCTATTTCTTCACAAAGTTCTTGCGTTGTTAGTGGTCCTGTTGCAATTATTACGTTTTCGTTTAAATCTATCGTGCTTACGTTTTCAGAAATAAACTCGATATTTGGCATAGAACGAAGTTTTTGAGTTATACCCTCTGCAAACTTATCCCTATCAACTGCAAGAGCAGCACCAGCAGGCACGCTACAGACGTCTGCAACCTCAATTACCATAGAGTCAAGTATTCTCATTTCCTCTTTTAAAAGCCCACAGGCATTGCCGTAAACGTCGTTACTTTTTAAGGAATTTGAACAAACCAACTCGCCGTAATTAGGGTTTTTATGAGCAGGCGTATAGGCGTGAGGCTTAATATCGTAAAGTTTTACGCTATAACCCCTTTTTGCAAGGTAATACGCAGCCTCGCTACCTGCCAATCCTCCACCTATTATTTTAACTGTTTTTTGCATCTTTTTTCTTTCTTACGGGCTTATCCGTATAATCACAATCTTTATTAGAACACTTCTTGGTTTTTCCGTCTTTTGCAATTACTATATAACTATTGCACGTTGGACAATGTTCGCCGTTTGGCATATCCCAACTCATAAAGTTACAAGTAGGATACCCTGAACAACCATAGAATGTTTTTCCATTTCTTGAAGTCATCTTTTGAGTAGGTTTACCACATTGTGGACAAACACCTGCTTTTTCCGTTTGACTTACCGTTTCTTTACAGTCAACGCATTGGAGATAGTTGCCAAATTTACCCTTTTTAACAACCATAAGTCCACCACATTTTTCACACTTATGCTCTGAAATCTTTTCATCAATAGGCTTTACGTTAGTGCATTCTGGATAATTAGGGCAAGCCAAGAATTTACCAAACTTACCAGTTTTATAAATCATCATAGCACCACATTTATCGCACTTAACGTTAGAAACCTCTTCGTTTTCAGACTTAATGTTAGCACATTCTGGATACTTTGAACAAGCGAGGAATTTGCCGTAACGACCGTTCTTTCTAATCATCGGTGCACCACACTTGTCACAAACAAAGTCGGTAACCTCGTCTCCGTCGGTCGACGCTTTTGAAAGTCTTTCTGCAAACGATGGATAAAATTCGTTTATAATATCTCTCCAATCTTGACCACCGTTTTCAATTCCGTCGAGTTTATCTTCCATATTTGCAGTAAACGAAATATCCATTATATCTGCAAAGTATTTATTTAACATATCCGTTATTGCAAAAGCAATCTCTGTTGGAACGATATTTTTTCCGTCTTTCGTCGTATATTTACGCTTTGAAAGAACGGAAATTATAGTAGCGTAGGTAGATGGTCTACCAATACCCTTTTCTTCCATAATACGTATAAGGCTTGCATCTGTATAACGAACTGGAGGCTTGGTAAACTTTTGCTCTTTGTTTAACGCAACAAGATTTAAAACTTCTCCCTCTTTAACGCTTGGAATTATCTTAATCTTTTCGATTTCATCTTCTTCATTTGCACGATAGTCGTTATATACTGCAGTATAACCCTTAAACTTAACTGTTCTTCCGTACGTTTTTAAAGTACAGTCACCAGCGTTTAAAGATATTTGAACTGAATTATACTCTACGTCTTTCATTTGAGAAGCAATAAACCTCTCGTAAATTAACTTATATAAGTTATAGTGATTTCTATCAAGTAAAGGCTTTGCCTTTTCTGGGGTAAGATTTATATCGATTGGCCTAATAGCCTCGTGTGCGTCTTGCGCGTTCTTTTTTGATTTGAACACGTTTGGCTTTGTAGGAAGATATTCCTTGCCATAAGTTTGCTCGATATAATTCCTTGCAGAATTTTGTGCTACCGTAGAAATCCTTACCGAGTCTGTTCTTATATAGGTAACGAGTGCTAAATGACCGTTTGCAGTTTCAACACCCTCGTAAAGATGCTGTGCAACTTGCATACACGTAGAAGACGACATATTGAGTTTAGCAGATGCGTCTTGTTGCATAGTAGAAGTTGTAAACGGAGGAAAAGCATGGGCTTTAGTAACGCTCTTTTTTACCTCTGTAACGACCAACTTGCCATTTTTAATTATCTCTTCGCAAGCGTTTGCGTCTGCCTCGTTAGACGGCTTGTATTTTTTACCCTTTTTCTCTTCTAAAATAGCACTGAAAACTTCAGAATTTGCACCTTGAACTTCGGCTGTTAAATTCCAGTATTCACTAGGAACGAACGCTCTTATCTCTCGCTCTCTGTCAACTACGATTTTAAGGGCTACCGATTGAACTCTTCCTCCAGATAAACCAGTCTGAATTCTCTTGCAAAGGAAAGGACTAATTTTATAGCCTACGAGTCTATCTAATACTCTTCTCGCCTGTTGAGAATCAACCAAGTTGTAATTTATATCTCTAGGATTTTTAAGTGCCTCTTTAACTGCAGTTTCGCTTATCTCGTTAAACACTATTCTCTGCGCTCTTTCATCAAGCCCAAGAACTTCTTTTAAGTGCCAACTGATTGCCTCGCCCTCACGGTCAGGGTCGGTTGCGAGATATATTTTATCTGCCTTTTCAGCCTTTTCTTTAAGCCTCTTGATAATTGCTTTTTTATCAGTTGAAATAACGTAGTTAGGCGTATAATTGTCAGCCACGTTTACACCGAGTCTTTTTTCAGGAAGGTCTCTAACGTGTCCACCACTTGCGTCAACCTTAAATTTGCCCCCAAGGTATTTTTCTATCGTCTTTGCCTTTGAAGGCGATTCCACTATAATAAGTTGCATAAAATCCTCCGATTTTTTATTTAGATGCAGAATACTCTCCGTTTAAGTCTTTAACAATCAAGCCCTTTAGTTCAAGCATTCCTAGTGTCGTTATAATTTCAAAAATCAACAACCCCGACCGTTCGGCTAAAATATCAGTATCTGAAATTCCTCCCCTTATAAGGTCGTAAATAATCTTTTCTTTTTCAGAAAGTTCTATCTGCTCTTGATTTTGTTCTTTTAATTTAATATTTAAACTCTCTGCAATTTCTTTTGCAGTTTCAATCAAAGACGCACCGTTTTTGATTAGCGATTTGCAAATCTCTCCACTTTGAGCGCCTATGCCGTAAGGTAGGCAGAAAACCTCTCTACCATAATCCAATGAATAACCTGCAGTATATCTAGTGCCACTCGTTAGACTTCCACTAACGATAAGAGTGCCGATAGAAAGCCCTGCAATTATTCTGTTTCTCACTGGATAGGAATAAATTCTTGGGGTTACCCCAGACGGATATTCCGATAAAATAAGCCCTCCGGCATTTAAAATTCTCCTCGCCATCTCACTCGCAGAAGCAGGATGAACCTTTCCTACCTCTCCAGCAAAAACCGATATGATATTGCCTGAAGGCAACGCTCCTTTTATCGCACTTATATCTGCCCCTTCGGCAATACCCGTAACGATAACAACGTCACTATAAGAAAGGTCTGAGGAAATTTCTTCAGCCTTCTTTGCATATAATGCTAAAGTTTTTCTTGATCCTACTATTGCAAATTTCTTTTTAGATAAAAGACCGACGTTTCCTCTCGCATATAATACGAGTGGAGGCGTAGGAATATTCGCAAGTTCATTAGGATAATTGTCACTAACGATAGTTACTACGTCGTCAGCTCCCCTTAGTGAGTTTGAAATCGCCTCTTTTACGTAATCTCTATTTTTAAGAGCCAACAACAACGTTTTTGCTATTTGTGGCTTGCCTATAGACTCGAAATAAGCGTTTATAATTTGCGTGTTTGCAAACAAATCGTAAGGCGATTTTGCCAAATCTAAAAGTGCCTTTTTATGCTTATATTCTAAACTGTCAAACGAATCGAGAAACACGAGTGCATTTTCTTCACGCGTTAGTTGTCTCATACTTCCTCACTTCTATAACTTATTGCTTCTAAAAGATGTTTTGGCTCGATATCTAAAGAAAGTTCCATGTCGGCAATAGTTCTTGCCACCTTTATAATTCTGCTCCTTGCTCTTGCCGAAAGGTTTAGACTTTCAAATGCCTTACGCATAATGTCTTCACACTCTTTAGAAAGTTTGCAAAAAGCCTCTAAATGTCTTTCTCCCATTTCTGCATTGCTATTTATCTCTTCGCCCTTAAATCTTTCCCTTTGAATAAGCCTTGTTCTGTTTACTCTCTTTCTAACTTCTTCGCTAGACTCCCCTGCACTTTTATCTACAAGTTCGTCGTATTTTACGTTATCTACGTTTATTCTCAAATCCATTCTGTCTAAAAGTGGGCCAGAAACCCTTGCTTTATACTTTATGATTTGCGACGGCGTACATTTACAATAATTTTGTTTTGAACCTAAAAATCCACAAGGGCATGGGTTCATACTTCCTACTAGCATAAAACTTGCAGGATATTTAACGCTCGTTTTTGCTCTAGATACGGTAATAACCCTATCTTCGAGTGGCTGACGTAAACTCTCTAAAATAGAACGAGGATACTCTGCCATTTCATCTAAAAATAACACGCCGTTGTGTGCTAAACTGATAATACCCGGCTTTGCCGACACACCACCGCCTATAATAGCAATTCTAGACGCAGTATGGTGAGGCGTTGCATAAGGTCTTCTATAAACTATACCCTCTTCGCCAGACAAAGTGCCTGCTGCACTGTGAATTTTAGTAGTTTCAAGAGCCTCTTCAAAAGACATATCAGGCATAATAGACGGAATACACTTTGCGAGCATGGTTTTACCAGAGCCTGGAGGTCCTACCATAATGATATTATGGTTACCACTAACGGCTATTTCCATAGCCCTCTTTGCAACGTATTGACCTTTTACAAAGGTTATATCGTCTGAATATTTTATGTTTTCACTTATGACGTCGTAATCTAATTTATTGATAATTGGTAAATCGCCGGTAGAGTCTATATAAGAACAAATTTCTTTTAAAGTATTAGCAGTTCTTATTTCAACACCGTCTATATATTCTCCCTCTTTTGCGTTAACGGCAGGAATTATCGCCTTTTTAAAGCCTTTTTCTCTTGCCGAAATAAGCATAGGAAGAATACCCGCTACACCTCTTATTCCACCATCTAAAGACAATTCGCCTATCAATACGGTATCATCAAAAGATTTATCTGCAAGTTGCCCACTAGCCTTTATTATACCCAAAGCAATGGCAACGTCTAAACACGCTCCCTCTTTTTTTAGGTCTGCTGGAGCAAGGTTTACCGTTATCTTATGATTAGGGAAACGCTTTCCACTATTTTTAATAGCAGAGCGAACTCTTTCTTTCGATTCCTTTATCGCAGCGTCTGGAAGTCCTACGATTTCAAACGCAGGCAATCCATTATTCGTATCAACTTCAACTTCTACAACTTCTCCGTCTAAACCAAGAAGGGTAAAACCAGTAAATTTCGCTAACATTATGCCACCTGCCAATAGTAAAGTATAGATTTTGCTAGTTCAGGAAGTGCTAAACCTACGTAGCCGACGTAAGCCATTGCAAAAAATACAATTCCAATAATAGTTGCAATAGAAAACGCCAAGTCAACAGTGCTTTTCTTTACACATTTAATCAATATACTATGCGCGAACGCTACGTACGCACACATAAATACCGAAACTCCTGCAAAACCGTATGGGCTTGAGGTCAAACCTAAAAATACTGGTAAGCAAAGAGATAAAAATGCAGTAGTCGTTATTTTGTATTTATTTTTTATAGTTTTTACTTCTTTAAAGAATTCAATTTTTTTGCCGAAGAACGCTACAAACGTTACAAAAGCAAAACAAAGCAATGCAAATATGCAGGTAAAGTAGTTTAGGAAAGAATAAAACGCTCCGTTTTTAATTCCACCAAAACCTACGAATAATGCGAGAGGGAAAGATTGATATGAAGCAACAAATCCTTGTGCAAAACACTTAACTGCACCCTTTACAAATCCAACTTCAAAATAATTTTTATAAACTGCTGAACAAGTTACATAACTTGCTAAAAACAACACGCAAGGCAACACGACTAAAGCTATTGCCATAACGCCTAATGAAATTAAATTCTTTTTGCGATAGGAAAGGAAAACGTCTTCTTTTGCAAGACCAACAGCCTCTTTTTCATCTTTTTTATACTGTGTATATGCTCTTCTTCTTGCCATACCAAAGAGGACTATATGACCTAAAATCGTAATAGCGTACGAAACGTCGCTTGCAACGGCTAAACCAAAGAAAAACCCTGCACCCAAAAGACAGAGTATTCCGTCCATCTCGTCTTCAAAATAATAATGCTTTATAAAGTATTTAGATGAAAGGTAGGTGCTTAAAACTGCAAAAAACGTACCGATTGAACAAAGGGCAAAGTTTGATGCAGTAAACACTGCTCCAAGTGATAAAACTGAAAGCAAGGTAAGCGTTGCGTATTTTTCCTTGCCAAACATGCTTTTAGCAAAAGCACAAGCAAGTATAAGCAAACCAATACCTGCGATAAAATCAAAGAATCTAAGTCCAAACGTGGTATTACCAAAAATAAAAGTACTTACAAAATACAAAATAGTGGAAAAAGGACCTTCTCCTATTTCTGCCTTGCCACCCTTTAACGCATTTACAGAAGCAAGGATTTTAAGTTCGCCATCGGTAAAATGGTATTTCTTCGACTGGCTATACTTAAACATATTTTGCTCGTCAAATAAAAGTTTAGCATCGTTTTGTTGCTCTTGCGTGCCAAAAGTAGCATTTGCTTCCATAACGTAACCAGTAGAATCGGTAAAGACAACCTCGTGAATATCAATGCTATCTGGAGTGCTAATTTTAAATCTGCTATAATCTATAGTTTCAGCATCGGTTTTTGCATCAAACACCTTAATCCACTCATATCCACCAGTCATAGATTTTACAGGTATTTTAGCAACTATTGGTTCGCCAAAATAACTAGAATCGTTATTTGCCGTCGTTTTGTAGTGGAAATATATTTCAACGTAAGGATTTCCTTGCTCGTCAACGGCGTGAGTTCTAACCTCGCCTACGTACACGTAAATTTGACTAACGCTCATAACTACGGAGTTCCCTACATTTTCAGAATCTTCTCTCGATCTATTTAAATCTATCGTAACAAATGCGTTTTGATAGGTCTGCTCTCTGTTGTAATTTGTCGATTTAATACTTAAAGCAGTTTGTGGTGCAAAAATCGTTCCTAGCGTAAATATCGCCGAAACGGTATAGAGCAAAATAATAACTATTAAAGTCGTAAGAAATATAACTTTCGAATTCTTTTTCATAATAACCCCAAGTTTTACACCACGCTATACGTAGCGTATAAAATCTTTTATGCTTAATTTAATAGGATTTGTAAACTTAATATCAAAGAGATACTTTTATAATATACAACATATTTTTTATTTTGTAAATTGTTTTTGATAACTTTTAACACAGTTTTCATTATATATATATTATGAAAAGACAAAAAACGAAAAAAAAGACCGATGCAAATGCATCGGTCTTAATCTGTTTTGTAGATTAAAGAATTTCTTCAACCTTAGCTGCTTTACCAGTAAGGTTTCTAAGATAGTAAAGTTTTGCTCTTCTTACTTTACCTCTCTTAAGTACGTCGATTCTAGCAACCTTTGGTGAGTGAACTGGGAAAGTTCTCTCTACGCCTACGCCGTAAGATATTCTTCTTACAGTGAAAGTTTCTCTAATACCACCGTTTCTCTTTGCGATAACGATACCTTCGAATGCTTGAATTCTTTCTTTAGTTCCTTCAATAACTTTTACAGATACCTTAACAGTATCACCAACTGCGAATACAGGAACTTCTGCTTTTAAGTTTTCTCTTTCGATTTGTTCGATAATATTCATGACTTATACCTCCAATTATCCGTAACGTTCATACGCAATATTGCCAGAGGACCGTCCGAAGTCTTGAACTATTCTACCACAACAAAACTCTTTTTGCAAGCGTTTTAGCAGGGTTTTTTAATTTTTATATATTTTATTTTACTTTGTCGCGCTTAGGCGGTTGTGCCAAATGAGAAAAAACGTTACACTCGAGCTTGCCGTTATAAAGCTTTCTCTTTTTGTCAGCCTTTTTACCGAAAAGCCTTTCAAAATCGGTCACGCTCGTAAGCGTGTACGCGCACCAATTATCTAATGACCTCACCATCTTGCCGTAATCTCTGTACAAAACCTCGATTTGCCGTCTGTCTGACAGTCTTTCGCCATAAGGAGGATTGCTGATTATTACCCCGTGAGAAAACCTTGAGGAAAAATCCCTCATATCGGCGCGTTGAAAGTGGATATATTTATCAACCCCTGCTTCCTTTGCGTGACGGCGCGCAAGCTTTAATTGACTCTCGTCTATATCAAAACCGCTTATTCTGACTTCTTTATCAAGAGCTTCCATCGCAATTGCCTGCTCTAAAACACCGTCGAAAATCGACTTATCAAAGCACTTCCACTCAGTAAAATCAAAATTTCTGTTCTTTCCGCTGGCAATATTCAGCGCGATAAGGGCTGCTTCGATGGGTATTGTTCCGCTACCGCAAAACACGTCTGCCAAGGGGCGTGACGGATTCCAAACGGAAAGCTGAATTATAGCAGATGCAAGCGTTTCCTTTAACGGTGCTTCGCCGACTAACCCCCTATATCCTCTGCGGTGCAAGCCGTCACCCGAGGTATCAAGCATTACTGTAACGTGGTCCTTTAAAATTGCAACCTCAACCTTATACCTCTCTCCGCTTTCGGGCAAAGTCGTTATGCGATATTTACTGAATAACCTCTCGCATATAGCCTTTTTAGAGATTGATTGAGTTGCCGAAATTGCAAAGAGCTTACTCAAAACGTTTTTTGCCGTAACGATAATTTTGCCGTCCGCAGGGATAAATTCCTCAAACGCAATTTGCTTAAGTCCGTCAAAGAGGTCGTCAAACGTCTCGGCTTTAAACTCTCCCAAAATAATACCGACTCTGTTTGCCGTGCGAAGGTACATATTGCATTTTGCAAT
>JAFVSF010000174.1 GCA_017503885.1 Clostridia bacterium | reverse complement strand
TTCTACGGTTTCAATTTCTTCATCAGTTTCAGGCTTTTCGTTTTCAATCTCTTTTCTAGGAATTACTGCAGTAATTCTTTCTTCTTTATCAACTTGAATAAGGTTTACGATTGCTCTACCTCTTGCAACTCTTTGAGCCTCTGGTACTTCATAGCCTTTTATTCTATAAACTTTACCGTACGAACTGAAGAATAACAAGTCATCGTGAGTTGAGCAAACGAACATTGTTTCAACAAAGTCTTCATCCTTTGTCTTGTGAGCAGTTAAGCCCCTACCACCACGGCGTTGAGCCTTCCATTCTTTTACAGGAATTCTCTTGATGTAACCTTGGTGAGTCATTGAAATGATAATATCCTCTCTTTCAATGAGGTCTGCCTCATCAATATTAGCGTAATCCATAGAAATTTCAGTCTTTCTAGGAGTTGGAAATCTATTCTTAACGTCTTCTAAATCGTTTCTAACAATCGCCCTTACTCTTTCTGGTTTTTCCAAAATATCGGTAAGGTCTGCAATCGTTGCATCAAGTAAACGAAGTTCTTCATTAAGTTTATCAACTTCCATAGAAGTAAGTCTTTGAAGACGCATTTCAAGTATTGCATGTGCTTGCTTTTCATCTAACTCAAAGTTTACGCAAAGTTGATTTGTCGCATCTTCTCTATCTTTACTACGCTTGATTATTGCAATAACTTCATCAATATGAGCAAGGGCAATTACCAAACCTCCTACAAGGTGAGCCCTTTCTTTTGTCTTTGCTAAATCGTATTTCGTTCTTCTCTCGATAACGTCCATTTGGTGAGCAACGTAATGTTCGAGAATTTCTTTAATATTTAAAACCTTTGGATCAGTTCCTACTAATGCAAGTAAGATTATACCACCTGAAGATTGAAGGTTTGTTTGCTTATATAAAGTGTTTAAAACAACTTGAGCGTTAGCGTCTTTCTTAACCTCGATAACAATTCTCATACCGTGTCTATCAGACTCGTCGTTTACGTTTGAAATACCTTCAATACGTTTATTTCTTACATGGTCGGCTATTGTTTCGATAAGTTTTTGCTTGTTTACTTGGTAAGGAAGTTCAGTTACAATAATTCTTTCACGAGTGCCGTTATTGAATTCTTCAATTTCACACTTCGCTCTAAGTACGATATTACCTCTACCTGTTCTGTAGGCGTTTCTTATACCACTTCTTCCCATGATAATACCACCGGTTGGAAAATCAGGGGCAGGAATATATTTTAAAAGTTCATCAACGGTAATTTCAGGATTATCTAAAACTGCAATAGTACCATCTATAACCTCGCCTAAATTGTGAGGAGGAATATTTGTTGCCATACCTACCGCAATACCGTCTGCACCATTTACTAAAAGGTTTGGATATCTTGCAGGAAGAACGACAGGTTGCATTCTCGTATCATCGAAGTTAGGATAGAAATCAACTGTTTCCTTGTCGATTTCTCTAAGCATTTCGAGAGCCATTTTACTCATACGAGCCTCGGTATATCTGTACGCTGCGGCAGGATCGCCATCAACCGAACCAAAGTTACCGTGTCCGTCAACGAGTGGCATATTTATCGAGAAGTCTTGAGCCATACGAACGAGAGCATCGTATACCGAACTATCGCCGTGTGGGTGATATTTACCAAGAACGTCACCGACGATTGCAGCACACTTTTTGTACGCTTTGTCTGGAGATAAGCCAAGTTCGTTCATTGAATAAAGAATTCTTCTATGAACAGGCTTTAAGCCGTCTCTTACGTCGGGAATTGCTCTTGAACGGTTTACGCACATTGCGTAATCTATAAAACTTTGTTTTAACTCTTTTTCAACCTCGATATTTATTATCTTAGTCATTTCAAGAGTCTTTTTAAACTCAGCGGTAAGCGCTTGATCAATTTCTTTCTTTGCCATCTGTCTTTTCTCCCTTAAGTGTCAAGCTCGCGATTAGCAAATTTCGCGTTTTCTTCAATAAATTTTCTACGAAGTTCAGGTTCTTCACCCATAAGTAAGGTAAATTGTTCATCAGCAGCAACTGCATCTTCAATAGTTACCTTTCTCAACGTTCTAGTTGCTGGGTTCATTGTAGTTTCCCAAAGTTGTTCTTTATCCATTTCACCAAGACCTTTATATCTTTGAAT
>JAFVSF010000173.1 GCA_017503885.1 Clostridia bacterium | reverse complement strand
GTCGCCCCCGCCGTAGTTAACAGGGCCGATCACGTCTGACATACCCCATTCGGTAACCATTTTTCTAGCCCTTTGAGTGATAACGCTAATGTCGTTAGAAGCGCCTGCTGAAATATCTTTAATTATAAGTTCTTCGGCAACTCTACCACCAAGCGTCATAACTATATCGTCTAAAAGTTTATTTCTTTCGATATGGTTGTCGTCGTTTTCTGGTCTTGTCATAGTGTAGCCCGCCGCCATACCTCTAGGAATAATTGAAACCTCGTGAACAGGATCGCTGTTAGCAAGAAGTCTTGCAAGTATTGCGTGGCCTGCTTCGTGGTATGCAGTAATTCTCTTATCCGTTTCGGTAACGAGTCTAGATTTCTTTTGAGGTCCTATAATAACCTTGTTTATTGCTTCGTAAAGGTCTACGTTTGTAATTGCCTTTTGATTTTTTCTTGCAGCGAGAATTGCCGCCTCGTTCATAAGGTTAGCAATATCTGCACCCGAAAAACCTGCAGTCATTCTTGCAAGTGTTTTAAAGTTTACGTCTGGAGCAAGAGGTTTATTTCTTGAGTGAACCTTGAGTATTGCCTCTCTGCCTCTAACGTCAGGCATATTTACGTAAATTTGACGGTCAAATCTACCAGGACGCATAAGAGCAGGGTCTAATATGTCTGCTCTGTTTGTAGCAGCGATAATTATAATACCTTCGTTAGCCTCAAAACCGTCCATTTGAACGAGAAGTTGTTTAAGAGTTTGTTCTCTTTCGTCGTTTCCACCACCGATACCCGAGCCTCTGTGTCTACCTACGGCATCAATTTCGTCAATGAAAACTATACAAGGCATACTCTTTTTAGCCATATTAAAAAGGTCTCTTACTCTGCTTGCACCAACGCCGACGAACATTTCAACGAAATCCGAACCACTTATTGAGAAGAAAGGAACGTTTGCCTCGCCTGCAACTGCTTTTGCAAAAAGAGTTTTACCTGTTCCCGGAGGTCCAACAAGAAGTACGCCCTTAGGAATTTTTGCACCGAGAGAAGAGAATTTTCTTGGGCTTTTCAAAAATTCTACAACTTCTTGAAGTTCTTCTTTTTCTTCTTCTGCACCTGCAACGTCAGAAAATCTAACCTTGATATTTTGGTTTACTCTTGCTTTAGTCTTGCCAAAATCCATTGCATTTTTGCCACCACCGTTCATTTGACGGGTTAAAATGATAAACGCAACAAGTCCAAGCCCAAGTAAAAGTATAGGCATGATAATGCTAGAGAAGAAAGAGCCTGCATTTGGGTCTGCACAGTCAAGTCTTAACCCGTTTTTCTTTAAAAGGTTCAATTCCTCTTCGTACAAAGAAGAAGGGTAAAGATATGCCTGATAAACTTGCACGTACTTATCTTCGCCAGTAATCTTATTTTTCTCAACTTTATAGCCCTTTAAGGTATAAACGTCGATAGTAACTTTAACAATTTCGGTTTTGTCAGTCCTATTATAAGAGACTTCTCCGTCCTCTGTGTAAGTTATGCCTGCTTTTTCAAAGAATTTTGACGTTTCTAACTTTGTAATCGTAAAATTCGAAGAAAGCATTATAAATAAAAATGCCAGTAAAGCAACCACCACAAGT
>JAFVSF010000172.1 GCA_017503885.1 Clostridia bacterium | reverse complement strand
TTTGAATATCACATCTTGGGTTTTCTTCGCAGAATTTTTCTTTATCAGCATCGTTGTAGAAATAATAATCAACCTTATTTTTCGTAGCCTTATAAAGTGGAGGTTGAGCAATATATACGTGACCTTGTTCTACGAGTGGTCTCATATATCTAAAGAAGAACGTTAAAAGAAGAATTCTAATGTGTGAACCGTCTACGTCTGCGTCGGTCATACAAATTACTCTGTCGTAACGAATCTTCGTAACGTCGAAATCGTCGAGCATACCACCACCAAACGCAGTTATCATTGCCTTTATTTCTTCGTTTTCTAAAACTCTATGAACTCTTGTCTTTTCAACGTTCAAAATCTTACCTCTAAGCGGTAAAATCGCTTGGAAACGCCTATCTCTGCCTTGCTTTGCAGTTCCACCTGCTGAATCGCCCTCTACGAGGTAAATTTCGCAAAGTTCAGGACTCTTTTCAGAACAGTCTGCAAGTTTACCAGGAAGAGCCATAGACTCGAAAGCCGTTTTTCTAGTAGCTTCACGAGCCTTTCTTGCTGCTTCACGAGCACGCTTTGCCATAAGACACTTGTTCAAAACCTCTTTAGTAAAGGCAGGGTTTTCTTCAATATAAGTACCAAAACCTTCGTTCATAGCCTTTTGAACGAAACCTCTCATATCACTGTTGCCGAGTTTGGTTTTAGTTTGACCTTCGAATTGTGGTTCTGGAAGTTTAACCGAAATTACAGCAGTAAGACCTTCTCTTACGTCTTCACCCGTAAGTTTATCGTCGTCTTTGATAATGTTAAGTTTCTTACCAGCGTCGTTTATAAGCTTTGAAAGGGCGAATTTGAAACCATCGATATGTGTACCACCCTCTTTTGTATTAACGTTGTTTGCAAACGCAATTATATTCTCGTTATAACCGTCGTTATATTGCATTGCAATTTCAACAGATGCTACGTCAAATTTTTGCTCGAAATATAAAACTTCACTAATGGCAGTTTTGTTTTTATTAAGATATTCAACGTATTCTATAATACCACCGTTGTATAAAAGTTCTTCTCTATTTTCTTGACCTGCCCGCTTGTCCTCAATTACAACTCTTAAGCCTTTATTTAAGAAAGCAAAGTCACGGAGTGAACTTCTTATCGTTTCATAGTTGAATATTGTAGTTTCAAAAATCTCATAGTCTGGCTTGAAAGTAATTCTCGTTCCCGATTTTTGACACTCTCCAACAACGGTAAGTGGGGCTCTTGGAACGCCTCTGTCGTATTCTTGACGGTAATGCTTACCATTTTGGAATACGTCGACCGAAGCCTCTTCAGAAAGAGCGTTAACGGCTTTTAAGCCTACACCGTGAAGACCTGACGAAACCATATAGCCACCACCGCCGAATTTACCACCTGCGTTTGGCTTTGTCATAACTACCTCTACGGTAGAAACTCCCTCTTTTTCGTGTATACCAACCGGTATACCTCTTCCGTTGTCCATAACGGAACACGAGCCGTCTTCGTTAATCGTTACGGTAATAGTATCACAATAGCCGGCAAGTGCCTCATCCACTGAGTTGTCAACTATTTCCTTAACGAGGTGGTGAAGACCTCTTGCGTCGGTAGATGCGATATACATACCAGGTCTTTTTCTAATGTGTTCAAGACCTTCGAGAACCTGTATCTGATCCGCGCCGTAATTACCTGAAACTTTGTTATCGATATCCATTGCTCTCTCCTTACTTATTATAAGTTTTATATTAATATAATAGATATATACTTATTATATATTATTATTTAAAATAAGTAAAGCATTTTTACAAAAAAATCACCGATGGAAGCAAAATTTCCATCGGTTTTTAAAAATTATATAATTTTTAAATGAATTTGTTTAAATTAAAAGTCTTTTATAGGCGTTCGATAAGTTTTAAATTGTACAAAGCATCACCTTTATTAAGTCTAGTTTCTTTACAAACCTTTATTGCCGTAGGTTTTGCAACGTTAAAATAATCCTCATCCTTACGATATTTAGCGTAAGACAGCAACGCCCTAAAAACAACAGGCTCATTCGTATTAGAAGTAAATGAAAGTATTGACGAATACTCGTTTATTTTTTGCTCGTTTTCACTTAAAACGTACCAATATAAAAGTTCGTAGAAAATCTCTTCTTCACTAAAATTTTGACTTTCTAAAGCGTTTGCTATAATGTCTGCGGTTGACAAATCTCCACTTTCTATTGCCCTTCTCAAAGCATATACAGTGAGAAAAGTTTTAACGTCTTCAGATACGCTTGCACCAACATTGAAATACCCTATGGGTATTTCCTCATACGTTTTTCCATCGAACAACTGTTTTTGAATAGCGTATAAATTATCTATCGCCTGCCTTTCTTCCTCGCTATCTTTTAACCTCTTAATTTGCGAGCCGTCATTTTCAGGATGAAACCAAGGAATTGCGTTTATTAGTAAAGCGTATAATGCGTATGGCGAAAAACTGAGTGCAACGCTTACGTACAAACTTGCAACTTGTCCAAAAACACCTATAAGCGACAACGCTAAACAGACGTTTAAAATAACTGCGACAATAAGATTTCCTTTAAGTCCACCTTTTAGTGAACGCTCCAAATTTTGACTATACCTACCATCTTCTTTAGGGTAAAACCTCATTTCGCCTAAATGCTTATTAAAAAATGAGATTTTAAACCTCTTATTTCCATACTTATCAACCGTAAAACATGAAAATTTAAAATAATAAACTTCAAAGCCACTCTTTTTCGTTGCTAAATAATGTCCAAACTCATGAAAAAGTGCAGTAATTTGCACGGTTAAGAAAATTGCAGGAATTAAAATTAAGTAAAAAATCGGCTTAACTCCACTAAAATACGTTATAGCAAAACACCCAAGCACAACAATTACAAGCATAAATATGCTCATCGGCAGTTGCAGTGTAATTTTTTTAGATTTCATAAATACGATTCTCCGTAAATTTTCTTCTTGATATAGCCTAGCAAGTTATCTCCCTCGCTCACCGTAACCTGGGGCAAACCAAACCTTTCAAGTATTCGCTTTAAAAGGTATGCTCCACCAACTATAATTTCTGCTCTCTTAGAATTTAAGTGCAACTTTTCAACCCTTTCTTGAACTGTCAACGAGCGTAATTTTAAATACAGTTCATTTAACTTTTCAATGGTCAAAACTCTTCCATCAACTGCGTTTGCGTCGTATTTTTCTAGCCCTGTATCCAAAAAACCTAGTGTCGTTGCAGTTCCCCCAATAGCATAATAATCAACATATTGAGGCACTTTTCCGTATTCTTCGAGTTTTTTTGAAATCAATTCTTCAAGTTTTTGCTCGTCTTCTTGACAGCAGTCGTGAAGTCTTACAGCACCTAAAGGAAGAGAATGAGAATAAATCCTTTTCCCTTTGCTTGCAACGACTATTTCAGCACTTGCACCACCAATGTCAATAACACCACC
>JAFVSF010000171.1 GCA_017503885.1 Clostridia bacterium | reverse complement strand
CCATTTCGTCGTCACTAATTTCGTTTGCACCTGCTTCAACCATCATAATAGCATCTTTTGTGCCTGCTAGGTTTAACGTGAGTGCACTAATTTCTCTTTGCTTTTCGTCTGGGTTGATAACGTATTCTCCGTCAATCATACCAACTACAACGCTTCCCGTAGGACCGGCAAAAGGAATATCTGAAATGCTAATTGCTATTGAACTACCAATCATAGCCAAAGGCTCTGCTTGAATATCTGGTTCAACGGAAAGAGCAGTTGCCGTAACGATAACGTCATTAAAAAGCCCTTTTGGGAAAAGTGGTCTAATAGGTCTATCGATAAGTCTAGAAGTTAAAATAGCCTTATCTGAAGCTCTACCTTCTCTCTTCTTAAAACTACCTGGAATTCTACCTATTGAGTACATCTTTTCTTCAAAATCAACGCTCAAAGGGAAGTAATCCATACCATCTCTTGCCTTTTCTGCCATAGTAACGTTTACCATAACAGCGGTGTCACCACATCTAACGACGCAAGAACCATTTGTCTGTTCAGCATACTTACCTGTTTCGACAATAAGTTCTCTACCGCCTAAGGTGGTTCTGAATTCTCTGTAACTATCTGTCATATATTTATCTCCTATTTGTTCTATATATTCGCGTTTAAGCAACTGCCTAAACGCAGGAATAGTCATTTAAAAAATTGGGGTGACAAAAAATATGTCGCCCCGATTAGTGTTTTATTATTTTCTTAAATCTAACGCAGCAATAATAGCTCTGTATCTTTCGATATCAATTTCTTGCAAATATTTTAATAAGCTACGTCTTTCACCTACCATCTTCATAAGTCCACGACGAGAGTGGTTGTCTTTCTTATTAACAGAAAGGTGTGCGTTAAGGTGATTGATTCTTTCTGTAAGAAGTGCGATTTGAACTTCTGCAGAACCAGTATCTCCTTCATGTTTGCCAAATTTTGCAATAATTTCTAACTTTTTTGCTTTTTCCATAATATTTTTACCTCCTCCAATGGAATAATTCGCTCTAAGCAAAGCAATGGGCGGAGAGTCCTAAAAACCTTGCCTAAAGTAACAAGCCTATTAATTATAACAAGTTTTCTAAATTATGTAAACTATTTTAACAGAAAAGTTTTTGTTTTGCCATTAAAATTTCATCAATTTTGCTTAAATACGTCTTAATATCTTTAGGAGAAGCTTGTCTTTCAATTCTTTCGCAGTTATCAAAAACCGCTTTACTAATGGCGTTTGCACCGCACGCAACGTTAGAAGCAACCTCTTCCATGACGTCTATATTATAAACGCACGCCTTATTAGGCAAAGTATAACCAACGTTTTCTAAATTGCCCGCCATATATTTTTGTCTATATAGGTAGTAGGGCGAGTAATCTGAATTGCACAAGGTTTCACGAGCATAATCTACCATATTTGAAACGCCAATCTCTGATAGCCTCTTTTGTTCGTCGGCTAAATATGAGCCACGCTTAATACAAAGAGTATGCACCGTAATATTTGACGGCTTTAAAGAAAGCGCTGTGTCAAGACTATATTTAAAATCTTCCTCACTTTCTTGCGGAAGCCCTGCAATCAAATCCATATTTACGTTAAAATCATCTTTTGCAAGTTGATATTTTTCAAAAACATCCTTTGCGGTGTGATTTCTTCCTAAAAGTTCTAAAGTTCTATCGTTAAAAGTTTGAGGATTTATACAAATTCTGGTTACGCCGAAATTCTTAAACATCTTTAAATTTTCTTTCGTAATTCTATCCGGTCTTCCAGCCTCTACGGTAAACTCTACTCCACTATTAATCTTCTCTAAAGCAATTAAAACCTTTTTAAGATTGTTATCCGAAAGTGCGACTGGT
This sequence comes from Clostridia bacterium, assembly GCA_017503885.1. Classification (GTDB taxonomy): domain Bacteria; phylum Bacillota; class Clostridia; order Christensenellales; family Borkfalkiaceae; genus UBA10281. The sequence goes on along the minus strand of JAFVSF010000171.1, from coordinate 61 downwards.
GTTCCGCCACCTATATAAATACTGCGAAGATTTTTTATGAATTTTTTACTATTTTCAATTT
>JAFVSF010000170.1 GCA_017503885.1 Clostridia bacterium | reverse complement strand
GTTAATAAATTATGACAATAATTGCAAAAGAGAAGATAAAAGATGTGTTGACAAATGGGTTAAAATGGCATATAATTTAGTATGCAATTATATAATTGATAAGCGTAGGTGTATGCGATTGTTAAACTAGAATTAAAAAACGTTTATTAGTTGTTAAAATATATTTAATCAAATTTGGCTTATAACAAGCCAAGAGGAGGGAAAATGACAAAAACCAGAAAAATGAAAACGTCGTTTTTATTTGGCTTTGTTGCAGTTTTGGCACTTTGCTTTGGAATTACCCTTTCCATAAAGCCAGCACCAAAGGCTCATGCACAGTCACTTGCAACGACTGGTTGGACACTTGCCACTGAAGGCGATTACGAGTTCCGTATTCAAAACGGTAACACCTATTGGGATACTTACACGAATAATGTTACAACGGCAAGTATGCTCGAGTTTACCGAAATCAACGGTAAAACACTTTCAGAGATTAATGCTGAGCATCCTGGTGCAATAACGGTTACGTTGCAACCTGCAGGTGGAACGATCGGTAGTTTCTATCGTGTGTCGATTAATAGCAACATTTTAGACATGAATAGGCACGATATTGCAACAGTAGTTATAAGGGCGGGATGGACGCATACTGACAGTAGTGGTACGTACACTATTGATACAGACCTTTATTTTGCTCACAGACAAAATAAGGCAAGCCAGAGCGACCAATGGAAGTATGTTCCAGTAGAAAACGTAGTTGACATTTCAGACGATATATCTTTTATAGATCAAGGTATTCAAGCTACAAATACCCGTGCTATTTTGTTAAAGACTACTGGAACAGACTACTGGACGGCTTCAACTCCTAACGAAAACGGTGGTGCGTTCCTTAACTTGTATCACGTAAACGGAAAGAGTATTCGCGATTGGAATAAAGAGGCAAATGCAGCACTTAATGCAGGGGAAATAACCGATATTACTTACGGCTCTGGTCACGGCACTATTTCGGGCAATAAGGGTGTATATGCACCTATATTCGTTTGGAACGCTGATTATGATGCGAAAGTTGGAGGATGCTACACTCAAACCTGGATACCTACGGGCTATATCCCTAACGTAAGTTCCTTTAAGGTTGCCAAGGGTATGGCGTGGCTTACGGATGACCTAACGAAGTTATATTACGTTTCTAAAGACGTTGAATACGTTAAGAGTGGTAGTGAATTCAAAAAAGTTGAATCTTCAGTAGATATTACCGATGCTTTTAAGATTTTAGTACAAGATTATACGAATTCTAACGGCACAATGCTTTATTATCTCCACACTAATGAAGTTCAGTATTGGACACAACAATATGATTCAACTGGTGCGTATGCTATTAACGAAAAAGAGTGGAAAGGCGTTAGTGACTCTAGCTTACAAGGTGGTGCAGTTCAAATGTCTTACATTGAATTTAACGGTACACCTGTTTATGATATAAACGCTACAGATAACGGTGCTTACGGTGCTACTCAAGGCAACATTGCTAGTGGTAGCAAATATGCTCCAATTCTTGCCTTCTTAACTCCACAAGAATTAGGTAATGCTATTAAACTTCAAGTTCCAAGTGCATATCCAAGTGGTAGTGGTGATGCAGGAGATAACCATAAGACTATAACCATTAAAAAAGGTTTTTACGTTTTAGATAGTTCTACTAATATTAAATACGAAGTTACTAGAGATATTCAATGGGACTACGTAGATGGACAATGGGTTGAACACGTTGAAAAGATAGAAACAACGGTAACTGACGCTAAGTTATTCATTGGAAAAGATAGTACTGCGTTTGCAGGTGTTCAACTTGCAGGTAGCGATTATAATAATGCCCCTAACACTTATGCTGGTACTGCAACAACTGCTAAATCTTATGCTCAATCAGCAAACTTCTTACCTTACGTTTTAATTGATGATAAACCACTTGCAACACCGGGCGAGGCATTCTTAAACGTTTGGGGTAACTATGGATACTTTACTTTCCGTCCTGGTAACAACACTGCTACTAAGATTACAATTTTAGCAGGTTGTCAATTCCCAACCTATAACGCTTTAGCAACAGGTGCTAAAGAGGTATACGTTACTACCGAAGACGTAACGTTTGTAAAAGACGGTTCTGGTAACTGGGTGTTGCAGACTTCTAGCGGATATACGGTAACTTTCTTGGTTGATGGTGAAGATCCTATTGTTGTAGAAGTTAATGAAGACGGTTTGTGGATGATGGACATTATGCCAGGCAATCCTAAAAAAGCAGAAGATGAGATGTATACGTATGAGTTTTCTCACTGGGAGTATGAGGATGGTACACTGGTTGATGTTTTGGATGAAATTACCTCTAATTTGACGATACACGCAGTATTTACTAAGACGCTAAAGGCTGGCGAGTATAATACTTCTATCAGTAGAGTTACTTACGCAAGAGATAATAAAAACAACTGGATGATGTTTAGACTTTCTGATAAAGATTATCCAAATGCTGGCGAAAGCTATAATATTCCTGTGACTGAGGCGAGAGTTTCTGCACTTAATCTTTACGATAAAATCATAGTAGACGGTTACACTCTCCGTTCAAGAATAGCAACTTATGGAGATCCAGTAGAAGATCCTAAAATTAACCTTTGGGTAGATGACTGTTTTGCTGTTAGAGTTCCTGGTGCTGCAGGCGCTTTAAACGGTGCTACAAAGGTAACTATAAGAGCAGGTGCACAGTTCCCATCATACAAATATGCAACAGATGGCGATGAGATTTACTACGTAACTACCGAAGAAGTTACCTTTGTTAACGTTGGTGCAGACAATGGTGTGTGGGAAAGACAGTATAAGGCAACCTTCGTTGCAGACGGCGAGGTTGTAGAAACAATTTCTTATCTTGAATCAAAAGGTTTCACTGCTCCTGAAGTTCCTGAAAAAGAGGGTTACAGAGGTGTATGGGAAGCTTACACGGCTAACGGCAATATTACCGTAAATGCTGTTTATACTAAAAACCCTACCGTTTTAGGTACAACGGGCATTATTGGATTAAGAAGAATAGACAACAATTCTAATATTCTTATTATTCAACCAAGCAGTAGTGACTATCCTGCATCCGTAGACGGCTCGTGGAACCTTGGTTTAGACGTCTCACATCTTCAAAAGTTTAACCTTTTAGATTACGTAACAATAAATGGTAAAACGCTTAGAGAAATTGGCGTAACTGAAATGGCTATAAATAAGTTTACAAGAGCAGGTCTTGGTCTTACAACCACACTTAGCGATAGTATGACTATCGAAATTAAGAAGGGTTGTGAAATTCCTTCTTACGCATTTTGGCAAAATCCTAACGGCGAGGCAAGCTGTTACGTTGTAGATGCTGATTATACGGCAGTATATAGTGCAGGTGGAGAAGATGCGTTTGCAATTACTAGTGCAGGTGGCAATAATATTCCAGACGTTTTTGAAGACCACTATATTTTATCTGATTTAAGTAAAGTTGGTTATGGCAAAGGTGCGTTCCACGATGGATTTGAGGTGCTCACTCATACGGATGGTTCAGAGGGTGAATATAAAAAGGGATATATCGATTCTACGTCATTCACACTTTCTTTTGATTTTAAGTATGATAGTGCAAATTATTACGAGACGTTTGCCGTAATGCTTGGCACACGTGACTTAGGCAATGGTAAAGTGAGTATAAAGACTGGTTTTGGTTGGCGTTTCTTCCTTCTTCGTGGAGAGGGGGAAAATATTAGTCCTTCACAATGCGTGCAGTTCTTCTCAGGCTGTGATAAAGGTTATGATACGCACGGCAATTTTGATGCTCCTGCAATTACAGGTGCGTATTTTGTTCCAGGTCAAACCTATAGCGTAGTTATCGGTTATAAATTACTTGATGCAGATACGGTATATACGTTCGTTTCAATCGATGGTAACGAGTTGGCAAAAGTACAATATGATTTAGTTAACGCTCATGACACATATGGTACATTCTCTGCTTATTCGCCTTATTTAAATACTATCTCTTTCTATAAAGAAAATAATGGTGCAACTGTTACAGTAGCAAACCCAGGAATGGATATGACTACTCTAAAGAACTCTCTTATTTTAAACGATGGTTCTTCTATTCCACAAAAAATTGTAACAGATAGTTACGTTCTTCCTGAACTTAACCCTGCTGAATACGGCAAAAATGGTTACGTATTCGTTGGTTGGACTACGAATATTGAAACTTACCCAGATTTATATCCAGCAGGTTATAAAATTTCTCTTCAAGAAGAGGGTAAAACACTTTATCCAGTATGGATTAAATTCCAAATGCAAAACGGTGCGGCTGTTCGTAAAGGAGACGCTAAAGATGATCGTACGGGTATTCGTTTCTTAGTAGATATTGATAAGCCTTATTACGAAGCAGGTAAAGAACTTAAATACTTTACAGAACTTGGTACTATTTTAGCACCTACAAGTTACCTCGCAACAAGAGAATTTACACATCAAGATCTTGGCGAAGGATATTACGTACAAGTAGAAACAACGGAATGGAACGACGGCGATACTTATTCTGCAGCGTTTGTAAACTTGAGTGCAGACCAGTTTGCTCGTGCATTCTCGGCAAGAGGTTACATTAAAGTACAATACACCACAGGCGAAGGCTATATTTATACTGCATACGACGAAAACGAACATTCAAGAAGTATGTATCAAGTTGCAACTGCAGCAATAAATGATAATAAACTTGAAAGTGACACGTATTACGTACAACAAGTTGCAGATATCACTATTGATAGTAACCTTAATGTATCTAAAAATGAAAATGCAAAAGGTGGTTACACCATTATTGATTCTACAGCAAACGGCTTTACAATTAGCAACGGTGCAGTAAAGACCGTAATGATTAACGGCGTTCGTTTAGTTATGGGTTATGATGCTGAAATTGTGGTTGGAGGCGTTATTTACAGAGTAACTGATTTCAAACTTAGCAACAATGGTTTAAGCGTTACCTTTGATTTAGAGCCAGTTGAAACTAACACTAGCCTTACAAAGATTAAGGCTCAACACCTTGCAGTAATTAACGGATATTTAAATAGCACTGCTTACACTAAAGTGCATAAAGAATATATCGTAAATTATATCAACAATAATCATATCGTTACTATAATTAACGATAGTGAAACAGTAGAAGACTATATTGAAACTTACAATACGGTTGTAGAACATTTGGCTAGCGTAAAAACAGCAGCTGAACTTGGTGCAAACAATACTAGCGAAGACACTCTTGCAACGCCTACACTTTCTAAGGGCTTAGGTTATACCGTAACTTGGACGGAAGTTGACAATGCAGACTATTATATTGTTTATGATGATAACGATTATCGTGACGGAGTAGTTGTAATGGCTAACGCAGATTTAGTTTACGAGGCAGAAGTTATAGGTAACCACAATATTACCGTTACTGCACACTCTTATTTTGAAGAGTATAATAGTAGCACTAGTAACTTGGTAGCAACGCCAGAAGTTAAGCCTGTATTTAGTTACAAGTCAATGCTCGACGGTTTGTATAAGTTCAGTTCTACGCAAATGTCAACTATGGGCATTAGCACTACAGGATGCTATTACGATTCAAGCGATAAGAAATATTTTGTATACTACAATAAGGACACTGGTTGGAGTCCAGACAAGGTTGACGCTACCGACTGGACATCTCCTGAGGAATTCCCAGCACACGCTCAAAGATTAAAAGATATGGGTAACAACGTTATCTTGTTAGCAAGAGATACTGCCGGCGAATATAAAGCAGACGACACGTGGGAAGCAAGCAGACTTAGATATATTATGGATACTGCTTGGTCTATGGGTATGAAAGTTCTCGTTTGTGACGAGGTATTCTATAAACTCTCTATGAGTGATGGCTCTGATGGACACGCAACAAGTAAGGCTCAAGTTACTACTGCAATAAATAACCGTCAAGGCTTTGCAGATTACGTAACTCACCCTGCATTCTACGGTTTCTCACTTGACGACGAGCCTTATGATGGCGATGATTTAAACGCTATGAAATACACGATTAGTGCTTTAGATGAGGCTTGTGAAGCACTTGGCGTAACAGACCCATTCTATCTTGCTTGTTTATTCCAGTCTTCGGGTAGTGAAGAGGTTTACACCGGCAACACTCTTTACAATTACTATAAGGATTGGTTGAGTATTCCTGGCGTTGATAACAAGTATCTCTACGTAGATATCTACACTCAACATGCAATGGATTATCCGTTCTATACTGTCACGAACCGTTATGAAAATTCTTTTGACGCCGTATACGGTAACCACATAGGCGATAAAGCAAACTTTGAGTTCTATCAAGCGATTACGTCACATACACAAAACAGCGGAACGCTTTCAGAGCAAGATTTGTATATGTCTCTTCTTTACGCAGCAGCACACGACGTTGCAGGATATTCTTGGTTCTGTTACTTCCCAATTACAGGCGAACTTGCAGGTAGTATGGTAGGTTACGACGGAAACGGTTACGGTAACGGTATCGGTAACAAAGCAAGTGGTAGTTATTATAACGCTGCTAAAACGGCAGGCTATCAATTTGAGCTTATTCAAGGCTTACTCGATGGTTATGATTGGAAGACGAGAGAAGTGAGCGGAAACTTACTCACGACTACACTTTCTAACGGCACTAACGAAGCAACGTTCTACGTAAATGCAGATGAGGATAAAATGTCTAGCTCGGTAACCGTTACAGCAAGTGGTAGCATATGTTACCTTGTAGGTTACGGCGTAGTGGGTGTTGATGGAGCACCTTATCAAGCCGTATCTGGTAGCGTAACGCTTCAACCTGGTCAAGCCGTAATTTGTATTAATTAATAAAGGAGATTTGGCATGAAGAAAATTTATGAAAAAATTCAATTAGAATTAGTTTATTTTTCAGAAGACGATATCGTAAGAACGTCAAACGATAACATTGGAGATATGCCAGATTTTCCAGAGGAAATTGGCTAATTACAAGCAAAAAGTGGTTGCGAAATTTCGCAACCACTTTTTTTATAAACGTATTGACAATATAAAGCCACAAGTGTATAATGTTTTTAGGTTTGGAGGTGTATTATGTCTGAGCACTTTAAAAATGAAAAATTCGATATATTTCCTTTGGTTTTCCCCGTTGGCGAAAACGTAGAATTTTGCATAAGAGCCTTGGCAAAGAGAAATTCTTTTGCCGGCGAATATACTCTTAAAATTTTGCGTTTAGACGCAGGCTCTCCCGACGAAGAATTTTATAAAAATAACCTAAAAAAGATTGATTTATCAACCGATAGCGAGGGTAATTTAAAATTTAACTTTACGGCAGACGGCGAGTGTGAGTATTACGTGCGTATTTATAAGGGGGAACAAAGAGTAGAGCAACTTTCTATTTATGCAGTTGACGGCGAACTTGCTACGCGTTATCCTCTTCGTGGCGATTTTCACGTGCATACGACAGGCTCTGACGGAAAAGAAGATCCACAAATCGTATGTGCAAATTATCGCAGAAAAGGCTATGATTTTATTTTTATAACAGACCACGATAAATATTTTCCTTCGCTCGATGCAATATCTTTCTACAAAGACGTAAAACTAGGTATAAATATTTTACCTGGCGAAGAGGTGCATCTTCCTGGAACTACCGTGCATATAGTAAACGCAGGCGGGCTTTTTTCGGTAAACGGACTGCTCCCTATGAAAGAGAATTATTTAGAAACTAACGGAGAACTTTCTCGCCGTAGGTTTAATGAAAAAGTCACTCCACCAGACGTTTATAAAATGGAAGATTATTGGGCAGAGATAGAAGAGATTGAAAGGGGGCTAAAAAGTGGCGAAAATCCAATTCCAAACGACGTAGACGCTAAATCTTACGCAGTGTGCCTTTGGATATTCGATAAGATTAAAAAGGCAGATGGTCTCGGCATTTTTGCTCATCCTTATTGGCTTTGGAACGTTTGGCAAATACCCGAAAAATTTACTAGGTATATGCTCGAAAATCATCCGTTTGACGCCTTTGAGGTTTTGGGTGGGGAAAATTATTATTCGCAAAACGGTTTTCAAACTGCACTTTATTACGACGAGTATTTGCATGGTAGAGTGCATCCTATAGTTGGCTCGACGGACTCTCACGGCTCAACGGCAGAAAATAGAAATTGGGATATTTGTTCAACGATAGTTTTTGCAAAAGACAATACGAGAGAAGATATAATTTCAGCAGTCAAAGATAAATTTTCGGTGGCTGTTGATACAATCTCTAAAGAGTATAGATTGGTGGGTGAGTTTAGGTATATAAAATATGCGTCTTTTTTAATGGAAAGGTATTTTCCTATTCATGATAAGCAGGCGTATTTAGACGGGGAGATAACCTACCAATACGCAATAGGCAATGCAGATAAAACCGAGGTTGAATCGGTGTCTTCTAGGGCTAAAAAGTTGGTTGATAAGTACGTTCTTTTAAAAAAATAATTAGAAAGAAAAATAAAAAACGGCGTTGCCAAATTTGGCAACGCCGTTCAATCTTTTATTCTAAATTTTTGCTTGAATACAAAGGATATTCAATCTTTTTTAAATGCCTATAAAGAGAAGAAGTGTTGTTAAAACCACACGCCAAACAAACTTCAAAAACAGTGAGTTTATTATTGGGATTTTCTATCATTTCTATTGCTTTTTGAATTCTTACCGAGTTTACGAACGCCAGAAAGTTTTTATCAACGGTTTGCTTGAATTTTTTAGAAAAATACTCTTTGGAATACCCAAAGTGTTTTGCTGCAGATTCAAGAGTAATGTCTTTATTGTAATTTTCGTTTACGTAGTTGATAAAATTGATTGCTAAAACGTTGTTTTCATCTTCTTGCCCAATAGGAATTACGCCATAAAGTTCTATGATTTTATTTAAGAGCATATTTGAATAAGAGCAGTTTAAAAGTGTGTTTCTTTGCTTTAAATTAAACCATTCATCTAAAATTTTATAAATTTCTTCATTGGCTTTCTTATCCCTCAAAACAGTTGGCAAATTAGCGTTTTTATACACTTCACGGAAGGTGCGTAAATACTTCGAACTAAGTACTGCTATAAAAGCCAATTTATCCTCTTCGTAGTTCTCGTAAAAATGCACCATTTGACTGTTGCATACGAAAACTTCGCCAGCACTGAGATTATGCGTTGCACCATTTATGTGAACGATTGTTTCGCCTTTTATAACGAACAAAATCTCTAAACTGTCGTGGTAGTGTGGTACGTCCAAAAAGAAAGTGTGTTTTTCTAAAAACAAATAGAAAGATCCGTCTGCAAAATCTTCGTAAACGGTTTTATCTTTTGGGTAACCCTTTAAAGTTTTTTCAGGATAAGAATTGGTTATATTTTCCATAGTGATAGTTTAAACAAAAACACAAAAAATGTCAATACCTAGTTTAAAACAAGTCAAAAAATGGCATAAAAAACTGCTTTTATGACAATTTTTGTGACACCTCGAAAATTCTTAAAAACAAATAAAATATTAATATTTGCAATAGAAATTTGTATAAAATCTTAATAATGACAAAAAGTGTTATTAGTTAATTAAAATTTAGTATTGACTTGTGCAATAAATTATATTATAATATAAACAGCTTGTTAGCGTGCGATATAAAAAATCTCTTCGTAACGCTAAAAACAGGAGGAAAGTTATGAAAAAGAAATTAATTAGCAGTATCAGTGCATTTTTCTTGTGCTGTTCAACACTTTTCGGTGCAGTTGCTTGTACTACTACAGGTACAGGTAGTAGCGAAAAAGAGTCTGAAAGTGTTGCTACATCAGAAAGCACT
>JAFVSF010000169.1 GCA_017503885.1 Clostridia bacterium | reverse complement strand
GTAATCGTAATTTTATTCATATTAAACGTTTTTCAAATACTCTACTTCTTCTGCTGAAAGTTTTCTACACTCGCCCCTATCAAGTCCTGAAAGTGTTAAATCGCCAATCTTTATTCTCTTTAAAAATACAACGGTTTTGCCAACGCTTTCAAACATTTTTCTAATTTCTCTATTTCTACCTTCTGTAATTGTAACGTGCATTTTAGTAAAATCTTTGAATTCATCAACAACTTTTATTGTACATTTTTTAGTTTTTACACCGTCAATTATTACGCCGGCTCTAAGCTTTGCAAGTAAATTTTCTTCGATAGAACCTTCAATTCTAACTAAATATGTTTTAGGAATTTCGTTGCTAGGATGTGTAAGCCTGTTTGCTAAATCTCCATCATTAGTAAATATTAATAACCCCTCTGAATCATAGTCGAGCCTACCAACTGGGTATACTCTAGTGTTGATTGGTGGAAGGTAATCCATTACAGTTTTTCTATCTTTATCATCTTTTACAGTACAAACGCAACCCTTTGGCTTGTTCATAATGTAATAATCGTATTTTTTAACTTTACCGAGTTTTCTTCCGTCTAAGGTTACGCTATCTTTCATCTCGTTTACTTCAGCACCAAGACCACATACCTTTCCGTTTATTTTAACTCTACCTTCTTCAATAATTTTGTCGCAAGCTCTTCTGCTTCCTACCCCACTTTCTGCGAGGAATTTATTAATTCTCATACGTACCTACTTATAAATATTTAATCATTTATAAGTGTATAGATATTTTGTGAAAAAATCAACTGTTTTGAGGCATAAATTTTAATTTCGCCAACCTTTTGATTGTTCGAGGGTGGGGCGTTTAGATGTTTTGGCAAATCGATTTCTGCTGAAATTGTTTCTCCGTTGGATATTGGATAGTAAAAATTATTATCGACTGTTAGTCTGTAATATTTTGTGTGATTTTCATTTGGTAGATAGTAGTCAAATTTACTTGAATCTATTATTTTTACCATTTTAAATTTGTCAAAAGCCTCGTTTAAAAGTGATTTTGTCCTTGCATAATGGTTGGGTTCGTTTAAAACTACGCAAATTAATTCCATATCGTTTTTAATAGCAGAAGAGACTAAACACCTCCCTGCTTTTTTAGTATACCCTGTTTTCACTCCAGTTGCACCATCGTAAGAATATAGCATTTTGTTTTTATTTACCCAATATCTACTAACGTTAGAATTTTTTTCTGTTGCAACGTAGTTTTTGCTAGATACGATTTTTGTAAACGTATCGTTGTTTAAGGCGTAGCGAGTAATGAGAGCAAGGTCTTTAGCAGTTGTGTAATGATTTTCGTCGTGAAGTCCGTGAGGGTTTGTAAAATTGCTTTGAATAGCACCACATTTAATAGCAGTTTGATTCATAAGTTTTGCAAAGTTCTCTATACTCCCTGTAAGCGTTACTGCAAGTGTTTCGGCACAATCATTACCAGAGCGAAGCATTAGCCCGTATAGTAAATCTTCAACTGTAAATACGTCGCCATCAACTAAATATACACTACTCCCTTCAATTCCTACGCATTTTTCGGGTACACGTATTTCTGTGCTTATATCAAAGTTATCAATTACTGTTATTGCAGTAAGAATTTTTGTAGTGCTTGCCATATACGCTTTTTTAGTTGAATTGCTCTCGTACAAAATTCTACCACTAATTTTTTCCATAACGACGAAAGTTGCACTATCGGCTTTTGCAATGGGCTTTTGCGTAAAAATTGCACTGCTAAAACAAATAATGCCAAACATAAAACATTTTAAAATCTTAATTATTATCTTCATTTTTAAAACTTTTTATAAAATTATCAACGCTTTCGATTATCCTTGAAAAAGCATCATCTGCAACGCTTAATAATTGTACTCCACTATTTTTTTCGATTAAAAAACCACTCGGTTTTAAAGAGACAACTGCACCACTTCCTCCTGCAAAAGGTAGGGTTTTGTCGCTTTTAATTGCTTTTACTTCGCCATATTCTCCACCACCAGTCATAAACCCCATTGTAACCTTTGTAATTGGTATAATGCTTGTATCTTCATCAACTTTTACTGGTTTTCCAATTACTGTATTTACGTCAACCAAAGAGTTTAAATCTTTCATTGCAGTAGTCATAAGATCACGAATTTTATTATTTGCTCTTTCTTTAGTCATTATTTCCTCCTGTAAATTTAACTATTAATTTCTTGATTAAAATGCTAATTATTGATACGCCGTTAGTTGAAAAATCGACTTCAGCAACTATACCCGACGATGAATTTTTAGACAAAAGAATTGTATCGTTTCTATATTTTACGTAACTATTAAGTTGTTTTAAAACGTTGTAAGCGATAGGGTTTAGACAATTAATAATTGTACACAAATAAAACTTATAGTCTTCTATATCCTCGCCTAAAAGAACGGCTGAAGACAATTTTAAAAGGTTAAAATGTTTGACAAAATCAACGCTTTCACTGTTAAAAAACAAGTCTTTAAAAGTTAGAATTTTAATTTTACTGTTTGAGTAATTTAGTTTTATAGTACTACTTTTAAAATCAAGATAACCACAGTTTAATTTTAAAAATTTAAATGCTGAAATAGAATAATAGAGTTTTCTTTCTGCAATACTTAGCATAGACTTCAACCTAAACTTAACTGGTAGAGTTAAAAATATAATAGTAATACACAAATAAACTAAAATCACAAAAAAAGTATAAGTAAAATTATTAAAAATATG
>JAFVSF010000168.1 GCA_017503885.1 Clostridia bacterium | reverse complement strand
TATAATAAAATAGAACGCAAAATTGTTCGTTTTACGCTACAGCTGAAAACTTTTATAAAAACTCCACTTAAACCGTGTTATACAGAGATTGATAAAAATGCTTTTATATGCTATAATGTTGATATGAAAGAATTTATTTTTGTCGTCGACCGACAATTTAATAATATAAAGCCTTTGACTTTTTTAAGCGAAATGGGCGTTTCTGATGAGATAATAAAAAAGGTTAAATTTGGTAGCGTTTTTATTAACGGCGAAGTATTAAAAAACGCAAATGACAGTCTCAGTGTTGGCGACAAAGTGAAATTTATTTTGCCACCCGATAAGCCTAATCCGTATGTTTTGCCAATAAAAGCACCACTCGACGTTATTTACGAAGACCAATATTTAATAGCAGTTAATAAACCTAAAGGAATATTGACACACTCTTCTCGCCATAATCAAACTGCTTCTTTAGAGCAAGTTGTGTGTGGATATTTTTTACCACTCCCCTTTACTTTTAGGCCCGTAAATAGGTTAGATAAAGACACTTCGGGCATAGTGCTTATTGCAAAAGATGCTTATACTGCAAGCCTACTTAGTGAGCAGATAGCAAAAGGCGAAATGCAAAAGACTTATTCGGCGTTAGTTGTAGGCGAATTACCTAGTGAACACTTTATAATTGAAAAACCGATAAAGCGTTTAAGCCCAAGTTCAATTAAAAGAACGTGTGCAGATGACGGAACATATGCTAAATCTGAATGCACGCTAATAAAAAAGTTAAATGATGGAAAGAGCCTAATAGACGTAAGACTTCATACAGGCAGAACGCATCAAATAAGAGTTCATTTATCAAGCGTTGGGCTACCTCTTTTTGCCGATAGTTTATATGGCGAAAAGGTAGAAGGACAAACGTACACCTTGCACGCTAAAGAGTTAAAGTTTATTCACCCAATAACAAAAAAAGAAATGGTTATAAAAGCAAAATAAATCGTAATTTTTATAGCAGAATAAGTATAAATTTATTCGTTTAACACACAAACCATATTAACAAGAAACAGCTCCTTGCGATTGCAAGGGGCTGTTTTATTTGAAGACAATTTCACTTGTCTCTAGGGTGAAGATATCTTATAAAGTAAGCATTTAAAAACCCAGAAACAAGTTAGGCGAGGCTCGAAAAAGGGTTTCGGATGGGATAATTTTTATAATTTATTTAAAGGCGTAGATACAAGCAAGACGAGGCTCAAAAAGCGATAGCAGGTGGGATAGACCTTGTTGGTCATCCTAGTTGCTATCGCTTTTTAGAAACAAAGTATTGCGACGTATATACGCCTTTAAATTATACTTTTGGACCAGCCTCAACCAATGCCTTACCCGCATCGTTGCCAGTGTACTTAACAAAGTTCTTAACAAATCTGCCTGCTAAATCTTTAGCCTTTTCTTCCCAAATACTTGCATCTGCATAAGTATCTCTTGGGTCTAAAATACCAGTATCAACACCTGGAAGTGCTGTTGGTACTGCTAAATTGAAGTGAGGAATAGTTTTAGTTTCTGCCTTTAAGATAGAACCATCTAAGATAGCATCGATAATACCACGGGTATCTTTGATAGATATTCTCTTACCAGTTCCGTTCCAACCTGTGTTTACAAGGTAAGCTTTTGCACCAACCTTTTCCATCTTCTTAACGAGTTCTTCAGCGTATTTAGTTGGGTGAAGTTCCAAGAATGCTTGACCGAAACATGCAGAGAAAGTAGGAGTAGGCTCTGTAATACCTCTTTCTGTACCAGCAAGTTTAGAAGTGAAACCAGAAAGGAAATAGTATTGTGCTTGTTCTGGAGTAAGAATAGATACTGGAGGAAGAACGCCGAAAGCGTCAGCAGAAAGGAAAATTACGTCTTTAGCATCTGGTGCTGCAGATACTGGACGAACGATTTTTTCAATGTGATCGATAGGATATGATACACGAGTGTTTTCAGTTGTAGAACCGTCGGCAAAATCGCATACACCGTTAGCATCAACAGTTACGTTCTCAAGGAGAGCGTTTCTTCTAATTGCTCTATAGATGTCTGGTTCAGATTCTTTATCAAGGTTGATAACCTTTGCGTAGCATCCACCTTCGAAGTTGAATACGCCGTTATCATCCCAACCGTGCTCGTCATCACCTATTAAAAGTCTCTTTGGATCTGTAGAAAGAGTTGTTTTACCAGTACCAGAAAGACCGAAGAATAACGCTGTGTTTTGACCGTTCATATCAGTGTTTGCTGAACAGTGCATTGAAGCCATACCTGCAAGTGGAAGGTAGTAGTTCATCATTGAGAACATACCCTTCTTCATTTCGCCACCATACCAAGTGTTTAAAATAACTTGTTCACGAGAAGAGATATTGAATACTACTGCAGTTTCGCTGTTAAGACCTAACTCTTTGAAGTTTTCTACTTTAGCCTTTGATGCGTTGTAGCATACGAAGTCTGGCTCAAAGTTTTCAAGTTCTTCTTGAGTTGGGTTGATGAACATATTTTTTACAAAGTGTGCTTGCCAAGCAACTTCCATTATGAAACGGATTGCCATACGGCTATCTTTGTTTGCACCACAGAATACGTCCATAACGTATAATTTTTTATTGCAAAGCTCGTTTACTGCAAGTTCTTTTACAGTTTTCCAAGTTTCTTCACTGCAAGGATGGTTATCGTTTTTAAACTCATCAGAAGTCCACCAAACGGTATTCTTTGAATTTTCGTCCATAACGATAAATTTGTCTTTTGGTGAACGGCCGGTATAAATACCAGTCATAACGTTTACAGCACCGAGTTCGGTTTCTTGACCTTTTTCAAAGCCGGTGAGAGATGGGTCGGTCTCCGCAACGAACAATTCTTCATAAGAAGGATTGTGAACGATTTCGGTTACGCCAGTAATGCCATACTTGGTTAAATCTAAATTTTTCATAGTGACCTCATTTATATTTTAAATATTTTTTTCCAAATTACCCTATTATGAGTATTTATATTTTAACATACTTTTTCTTATATTGCAAGCGTAGTTTTAAATATTATTTAAGTATTCATAATCATTTCACAAACTTGCCATAAATTTATAACTATTTTGAAATATTACATAAAAAAAGAGAAGCAAATCGCTTCTCTTTTAAAACGTATTTATCTTTCCTCACGGAAATAATTTTGTCCTAGCGACGCAGGTGGTTGAACACCCTTACTACCCAAAACGCTTGTAACAATCAATACTACTATAGTTACAACGTAAGGAAGAATTTTTAAAAGTGCCATTTGTGTAAACGTTATACCAGTAAGTTTAAATGCTAAAATATAGAAACAAGCAAATATAAACGAACCAATAATTGCAAACGACGGTCTCCACATTGAGAAGATTACAAGTGCAACGGAAAGCCAACCTAAAGCCTCTATCGTTGACGCGTTTTCCCAACTTCCTCCGATATAATCCATTATATAGAACATACCACCGAGTGCAGCGATTGCTCCACCAATTATAACGGCAAGATATTTATACGCACTAACGTTAATACCTGCAGCATCTGCCGTAGCTGGATTTTCACCAATTGAACGGAGATGTAATCCCGACCTTGTTTTACCAAGGAAGAGGGTTGCCACAACTGCCATTATAATCGCTAAATAAACGAATATTCCGTAAGATAAAAACACTTCTCCAAACCAACCTAACTTGTCAGCAAAAGGCAAACCTTTCGCAATCAACTTACTTGCAGCGTCGAAATGAGTTCTATCTACAAACGTATCAATGAAAAATTGAGTAAAACCAGCACCAAACGTTGTTACTGCAAGACCTGTAATATTTTGGTTACAGTGTAAACTTATTGTTAAAAGTGCGTAAATTCCAGCAGAAACAGCACCGAACAAAGCAGAAAACAACAACGCAAATAAAACGACTAACAGCCATGAAGGATTTGCATTAGCCATGCCCATATAAAAACTTACACCCCAACATCCACCGGCAGTACCCATACACATAATCCCCGGAATACCAAGGTTAAGTTGACCTGCTTTTTCAGTTATAATTTCACCTAGACAACCAAACAAGAAAACCGTTGAAAGAGATATTGCACCAACAATTAACGACGTCAACATACTACTCTACCTCCTCAACTAAAGTGCTTTCAGACTTATCTTCTTCACTAACGACGTTTTCTTCACTAATCTTTCTTTTACGGAAAACAATTTTGTAACTAATAAAGAATTCGCAACCTATAATAAAGAAATAAATTACGCCCAAAACTACGTTTGCTATAGCATTATTATAAAAACCAAAGTCCATTTTTACCTGTCTCATACCGTTTGAAACGAAATTGATAAGAGCACAAGTTGCAATCATAACGAAAGGATTAAACTTAGCAAGCCAAACTGTCATTATCGCAGTAAAGCCCATATTGTTTGCCATAGTTTCGCTAACCGTATAGTTTACCGAACCAGACAAAAGCATACCGATAAGACCACAAATAGCACCTGAAATTATAAGCGTTCTAATAACAACCTTTTTTACGTTAATGCCAACGTATTTTGCAGTATTTTCACTTTCACCAACTAATGAAGTTTCAAAACCTATTTTACTCTTTCTTAAAAACAGAGTTATTATTACTGCCACTATTGCAACAACCAAGATTGTGAGCATATATTCGTTAATAACCTCTGGAAGTGCATAATCTTTTATACGCAATACAGAGCCAGATCCCTTAGGATACCAAATAGTTATAAATACTGAAACAAGCCCTGTTGCAATGTAGTTCATCATAAGTGTAAAAAGCGACTCGTTGGTTTTGAAAAGGGCTTTAAATATTGCAGGTATCACTGCCCATATTATACCCATACCAACGCTAGTTACCACCATCAAAACGTTTATAATCCACTTTTGAGATTCATGTTTTTGACCGTAAAACATGCAAGCATAACAAGCAAGACATCCTATCAATATTTGACCGTTGCCACCCAAGTTCCAAAATTTCATTTTAAATGCTGGAACTATAGCGAGTGACACACCCAACAATAAAGCAACGTCTCTAATAAAACGCCAACGTTCGCTTTTTGTATCAAACGCTCTTATAAAAACGGCTTTTAGCATATCCATAAGTCCTTTATCTTCCTTGTTGGATACTGCACAAAAAAGCCCTGTAATCAAGAGAGCAACGACAACGGCGATAACGTATATAGATATTCGCTTAATAACCGACATATTACTTCTCTTTACAATATGAAATAACGGCTCTTTTTTCGTTTTTGAATTATTCGCCATACGTTCCCTCCTTTGCTTGTTCTTCTGCTTTTATTTTTTCTTCAGCCCACTCTTCTTCACTAAGTTGGCTATCTTTTGCCTTTCCGTATTCCTTTTGCTCGGTAAGATTTCTAGAACCTGTCATCATAAGACCAAGTTCTTCTTTTGTAACCTTGCTTGCGTGAACGATACCCATATTTTTGCCGTGACAAAGAACCATAATCTTATCACAAAGAGCAAGCATTACGTCTAAGTCTTCACCAATAAATAAAATACCCGTACCGTTTTGCTTTTGCTCGTTTAAAATATCGTAAATAACGTATGAAGAGTTTATATCAAGACCTCTTACTGGGTAAGCCGTAATGATTACGTTTGGATTTGACTCTATCTCGCGACCAACCAAAACCTTTTGAACGTTACCACCCGAAAGCCTACGAATAGGAGTTTCGGTTGAAGGTGTTACAATTTCAAGTCTTGTAATGAGCGATTTTGCCCTTGCTCTTGCACTCTTTCTATCAACGAAAGGCCCTTTGCTTTCGCCATAGTTTTTAAGCATCATATTGTCCGTTATAGAAAAGTTTGGCGCTAAACCCATACCTAGTCTGTCCTCTGGTATAAAACTCATTGAAACGCCTTTTTCTATAATTTGCTTTGCCGAAAGACCTAAAAGGCTTTCACCTTTATGCATAATAAGTCCGTCGTCAATCTTTCTAAGACCTGCTACGGCCTCACAGAGTTCTTTTTGACCACAACCAGCAACGCCTGCTACACCTAAAATTTCGCCACCACGAATATAAAAACTTACGTCTTCAATTTTTACGCTACCATCATCGCCTTTTACCTTTAAATCTCTAATTTCAAGGAGTGGTCTATCAAAGTCGGTTTTTACCCTTTCGATTTTAAGGTCAACCTTTTTACCTACCATCATTTCGGTAAGTTCTTTTTCGTTTGTTTCGCTAGTTCTTACCGTACCAATATACTCGCCTTTACGAAGAATAGAAACTCTATCCGATATTTCCATAACCTCGTTAAGTTTGTGAGTTATTATAATAATTGACTTGCCGTCTTCTCTCATTTTATTTAAAATCGCAAAAAGTTTTTTAATTTCTTGAGGGGTTAAAACAGCCGTTGGCTCGTCAAGTATTAAAATGTCAGCACCACGATATAAAACCTTTATAATTTCTACCGTTTGCTTTTCTGACACCGACATATCGTATATCTTCTTTTTTACGTCTATATCAAAACCGTATTTATTAGCAATTTCTTCAACACGGGAATTTACTTCTTTAATATTGAATCTGCTTCCGTCTTTTACACCGAGAACGATATTCTCGGCAGCAGAAAAAATATCTACCAACTTAAAGTGTTGGTGGATCATACCTATACCATGTTTAAAAGCATCTTTAGGAGATGCTATTTGTGCAGGCTTGCCGTCAATATAAATTTGACCTTCATCGGGATAATATATACCCGAAATCATGTTCATAAGCGTCGTTTTACCCGAACCGTTTTCACCGAGTAATGACAATATCTCCCCTCTATTTACAGAGAGGTTTACGTTTTTATTTGCAATAACCTCACCGAAGCGTTTGGTTACGTTTTTTAGCTCTATAGCAGGAAATTCACAGTGCATTTGAGCCTCCTTTAAAAATTAGATTTAGGTGGAGAAGTCTCCACCTAAACCTTATTAAATGTTTATATTTTCTTATTATTCGCCGAAATTAGTGTTAAGTAAAGTAATACCGTCGATAGCAGAGATATCAAAGTATGGAGCTGAACGGAATTCATCTGCGTTAGATTCGTCGAAATAAACTACACCGTTAGCATCAGTTTTGATAACGTTAATTTCATGAACCATATCAGCATCACCATCAACGTCTGCAAGATAACTATCTAAATGTACACCTTCCACAGTAAACTTAGAGCAATCGAATACTCTACGAGTACCAGCTAAAAGTTCAGCCTTAATAGCGTCAACAGCAGCCTTTGTACCAGGAGCAGCGTTAGGACCTTCTACGAAGTATTCTACAGCACCGTTTTCAAGAGTACCACAATAGTCGTCAGCGATAGTGTGGTTAACGTATTTATCGATCATATGCTCGAAATATGGAACCCAGTTAATTCTAGAATAAGCAACCATAGTGTTCTTACCAGTTGAGCCGTTATAAGCAACGTTAGGAACGTTTGCATTGTCACAAGCAGTAGGAGCACCCATAGAGTCAGCGTGTTGAGAAACGAGTACGCAACCTCTAGAAATTAAAGTTTCAGCAGCAGTCTTTTCGCCTGCTTCATCATACCAAGAACCTGTGAAAGTTACTTCCATAGTAGCTGTGTATTCAGAACCTTCAAGAGCAGCTTGAACGCCAAGGAACCAAGAAGTATAACCAGAAATAACTTCTGCGTATGTGAAAGCACCAACGTAACCAACTTTGAAGTTGTTGTTAACAGCCTTTTCTGGCATTGTTAAAAGTTTTAAACCTGCAGCGTAACCAGCAAGGTATCTACCTTCATAGATAGATGCAAATGCATTGTGATAGTTTGCAAGGTCAGATTGCTTAGCTTGAGTACCAGTTGCATGACAGAATTCAACTTCTGGGTGTTCTTCAGCAGCAGCCATCATAAATTGTTCGTGACCGAAAGAGTCAGCAAAAAGAACTTTACATCCTTCTTCGATAAGTTCTTCAGCAGCATCAAAACAAGCTTGAGATTCAGCAATGTCAACTACGATTTTATAGCCAACGTTCTTGTTTGCACAAGCAGTTTTAAATGCATCGATAAAGTTCTTGTCGTAAGTTGAGCTTTCGCCGTGTAAACAGATAAGACCAACTACTGGATCTTTGTCTTCAGTTTTTTCGCTCTCATTTTTGTTCTTGTTACAAGCTGTTAAGCCAAAACAAGTAACAGCCATAAGTAAACTGAGCACAAGTGTTAAAAGTTTTTTCATATTTCATTACCTCCTACCCTTTTACTAGGGTTATTTCTTCTTTTATCTAAAAACGATTTTGCAATCGTCCATAGAATCTACTATTGCAAGAGAATAAAGGTCAACCCCCTCTCCTCTCAACTTGTCGCCTGCACCTTGAAAACCCTTTTCGATAGCAATCGCAACGCCTTTAAATTCTGCACCTGCTTTTTCTACCAAAGTTTTTAAAGCGTAAACGGCTTGTCCGTTAGCCAAAAAGTCGTCAACTACAAGCACTTTATCTTCTGGCAATAAAAATTCCTTACCGAGTATAAGGTTGTTCGTAACCTTATGAGTATACGAATAACACTCTGCTTGTAAAAGTTCGCCGTCGACGTTAGCCGTCTTGCTCTTTTTTGCAAAGACTGCATTTACGCCAAATCTTTCGGCAACCAATACTGCGAGAGCTATACCCGACGCCTCTACGGTAAGGATTTTGCTAATGCCTTTATTATTAAAATGTTTATAAATTTCATCTGCCATTGAAGACAAGAGTTTTACGTCTAACTGGTTGTTTAAAAACGCACCCACTTTCAGCACGTTTCCGGGCAAAACTTTACCCTTTTCTAAAATTGCCTGTTGTAAAAGTTCCATAAAAAACCCCGCCATTATAGCAAATTATTTAATGCAATAATTATAACAAAGTTAAATTATAATGTCAATGTTTATTTACTTTTTTTACGAAATTTCGACATTTTTTTATTTAAAGGAAAAACCCGCCCTTATCACACGGATAAAAGCGGGTAAATTCGTTAATTTTTACTTAATTATTTAACGTTTAAATAACTTATTGCGTTTCGATAGCAAATATCTTTTACAACTTCGCCTACATATTTCTCGTTAGAAGTCATTTCGCCTTTTTCTATCATCTTACCAAAGAAACTGCAAAGTATTCTACGGAAATAGTGATGGCGAGGGCAGCTCTGATGCCGGAATAAGAGAGAAAAGGCTTTGCGGAACATTCCCTGCAAGGGGAGAGGGACGCAAAGCCTTTTTTTGTATATGAAATATTTG
>JAFVSF010000167.1 GCA_017503885.1 Clostridia bacterium | reverse complement strand
CTATCCCACCCCCAAATTCTTTGTGAGCCTAGCCTACCTTGTTTCTCCACCTTTAAATCTCACTTTGTAAGAGTTAGGCTAAATACACGGATGCAACGTCACGTTGCTGACCAACAAGGTAATTCCCTTGCAAAAATCTCGCAAAAATCCCGTCTTGCTCGTATCTAACCCTTTAAATTTAATCAGTCATACGTTGTGACATAGCCTAAAGAAAAATTGATATGAGAGAAACAAATATTGTTTCTCTCATTTTTTTTGTTAAAAGGACTTGAACTTCAATAATAGAAAAGGTATAATTGTTTCATATTATAGCAAAGAGGATAGATATGAAAAGGCTTGACTTAAACGGAAAATGGAAAATGACGGGTGCAGGTTACGAAGTTTACGGCAACGTGCCAGGCTCGGTATATTCTTTTTTGCACGTAGATAACGATATTTTACCAGACCCGTTTTATAGAAATAACGAGGAAATTTATTTAAAACTTGCAGAGCAAGAGTTTACTTTTGAAAAAGCGTTTAATCACACAAAATCAGCAAGCCCTACGTTTTTAGTTTTTGAGGGGTTAGATACGCTTTGCACCGTTTATTTAAACGACAAAGAGGTTGCAAAAACCTCTAATATGCATGTTGCATATCGTTTTGATGTAAGCCACATTTTAACTCAAGGCGAAAACTATTTAAAGGTCGTTTGTCAACCTATAGCCCCATATATTAGGCAAAAGCAAGCCGAAAACAGGCTGTTTGGAGCAATGGATTGTTTAGACGGATATCCCCATGTTAGAAAGGCTCACTGTATGATGGGTTGGGACTGGGGTCCACATCTTCCCGATGCTGGTATTTGGCGTAACGTTTATATTCTTGAAAAAGACAGTGCAGAGATAAAAGCCGTTGAAATTAAGCAACGCCACAAAAGTGGCGAGGTTTTTGTAACTCCCCTTGTAGAGATTGATGGCACGGCTCGAATTTTGGTTGAATTAACTTCTCCAAATGGCGAAAAGATAACGTTAAAAGCAAACGAGGAAAACAAGATTTCTAGCCCTTGCCTTTGGATGCCAAACGGCTTAGGCGAGCAAAATTTATACAAAGTCGAAATTAGCATTGCCGAAAACGGCGTAGTCGTTGACCAAAAATCGCTAAAAATCGGTTTAAGAGAAATGGAACTCGTTCGCCAAAAAGATGAGTTTGGCGAGAGTTTTTTCCATAGAGTAAACGGCGTAGACGTGTTTGCTATGGGTGCTGATTATATTCCAGAGGACAATATTTTTGCACGCATTACTCCAACTCGCACGAGAGAACTTTTATTGCAGTGCAAAAACTGTAATTTCAACGCCATAAGATTTTGGGGTGGTGCGTATTATCCAGATGATTTCTTCTTTGACGTTTGCGACGAGTTAGGTCTTATAGTATTTTTCGATTTAGCCTTTGCTTGTTCGGTTTACGACCCAGACAAAGAGATGAAAGAGGGCATTTTGGAAGAAATTAGGCAAAATCTTACGAGAATAAGACATCACGCTTGTCTTGGGCTTATTTGTGGCAACAACGAAATAGAGTGGCACTTTGACGAGTACGTGGCAATGTCTGGCAGACAAGACTTAGAGTATTTAAGAGGTGTATATAACGAGCTTTTCGAGGAGAAATTTCCAAGTTTAGTAAAAGAGATTGCTCCAAACCTAGCATATATTCCGTCTTCGCCTACTTCTTTTTCTAAATTTAAAGACGTAAACGGCGAAAGCGTTGGCGACTGCCACGACTGGGAGGCAGATTATACCACAATTAGAAACAAACATTATAGATACGTTAGCGAATTTGGTTTTCAAGCCCTCCCTAGTTATAAAACGATAAAGGCGTTTACCGAGGAAGAGGACAGATATTTAGATAGCGAGGTTATGAAACGCCATCAACGTTCTTACGGTGGAAACGACCTTATATTAACCTATTTAAGAAAGATTTTAAAAGAGCCTACTGATTTAGAAGATTTAAGTTATGCAACCCAAGTTCTTCAAGCAGAGTCTATAAAATATAGAGTTGAACATTATAGAAGAAATCGTGGGCGTTGTATGGGAACTCTTTATTGGCAACTTAACGATATTTGGCCGGTAACTTCTTGGGCAAGTATCGACTATTACGGCAGATATAAAGCACTCCAATACAAGGCAAAAAGGTTTTACTCGCCAATTCTTCTTTCTTGTGAAGAAAGGGGCGAATTTGAGTCTGTAAACCAAGCAAGCGAATTTCCTACTGCTCACCTTTGCGTAACTAACGATAGTTTAAATGGTGTAAACTGCGTGATAAAATGCTACGTAAAAGATAGTTTAGGGGGCGTAAAACGTGAGTGGCAAGAAGAGGTTTTTGTGCCAAGCCTAGATAAAAAGTGGCTCGATAAGTCGATTATTAAAGATTTAGACGTAAAAAACGAACATTTACAAATGGTTTTAGAAGTGGATGGCGAGATTATAAGCGAAGATTGTATTTTATTTACCGAGCCTAAAAACCACGTATTTATAAACCCTGAAATAACCTGTAATATAATAGGCGATGAAATAGTTGTAAAAGCAAATGCTTTTGCAAAATGCGTTATGCTAGAAGGCAAAGACGGCGACCTTATTTTAAGCGACAATTTCTTTGATATGGAAAAGGGCGAAAAAAGGGTTAAAATCTTAAAAGGAAGTGCAACTACTTTAACAGTTAAAACACTTTTCGATATTCAATAATAATGGCTATGTCACAACTCGCAACTGATATTCAAAGGCTTATTTGTGTCGCAATACTGGTCTTTTTATGGTTTTTTACAATTCCGGTTACCAACAAGGTAACTTCCTTGTAAAAATCTCATAAAAACTCGTCTTGCTTGCAACTAATCCTTTTCATAGAAAATCAGTTGTACGTTGTGACATAGCTTAATAAATTATGCAGACTGAAGTTTCAGTCTGCATTTTTTATGCGACAAAAAAATTTTTATAAAAACTATTGACAAGTGAAAAAATATATAGTATTATAATGATATCAAAATGATATCGCCAAAACGTGTTTTTGGCAAAGGAGATTATCATGCAAGAAAAGATTTTAACAAATAAAAAACACGGAATGCAAGTCCTTTTAATTTGTCTTGCACTCGTTGTAGGTGGCATAGCCCTTGCAATTTACGGTGGCGTTAATTACGACGGTACGGATGCAACGACGCATTTAGTTCCAATAATAGTTGCAGGCGTAGTCGTTGCGTTAATAAGTTGGATTCCACTTTTAGGTCTTAGAATTTTAAAGCCACAAGAAGCGCTTGTAGTTACGCTTTTTGGTAAATACATAGGCACGCTTAAAGGCGAGGGTTTTTATGCAGTAAACCCATTTTGTTCTTCTGTAAACCCTGCGGCAGATACTAAACTTTCTCAAAGTGGCGACGTTAAAAAGGCAGAAAATCCAATAGTTGCCGCTATGGGTACAAACGTTGCGTTTTCGGTAACAAACAAGAAGATTTCACTTAAAATTATGACCTTAAACAATAGCCGTCAAAAAATAAACGACTGCTTGGGTAATCCAGTAGAAATTGGTATTGCAGTTATGTGGAGAGTTGTTGATACTGCAAAAGCAGTATTTAACGTAGATAACTATAAAGAATATCTTTCTCTTCAATGTGATTCGGCTCTTAGAAATATTGTTAAAGTATATCCTTACGACGTAGCACCAGGTGTTGATACAACGGGTGACGGCTTAGCCGACGAGGGTAGTTTAAGAGGCTCTAGCGAGGTTGTTGCAGAGAGAATTAAAGAGGAAATTCAACAGAGGGTTGAGGGTGCTGGTATGGAAATTATCGAGGCTCGTATAACTTACCTTGCATACGCACCAGAAATCGCAGCAGTTATGCTTCAACGTCAACAAGCATCTGCAATTATCGACGCTAGAAAAATGATAGTAGACGGTGCTGTAGGTATGGTTGAAATGGCTCTCGAAAGACTTAAAGAGGGTGGTTTTGTAGAACTTGACGAAGAGAGAAAGGCTCAAATGGTTTCTAACCTTTTAGTTGTTCTTTGTGGCAACCACGACGCACAACCAGTAGTAAATTCGGGAAGTATATACTAATATGAGCGATAAAGAGAAAAAACAGATACCACTTAGGCTGTCTTCTTCTCTTTATAACGAACTTGTCAAATGGGCAGAAGATGATTTTCGCTCAATAAATGGGCAAATTGAATTTTTGCTAACAGAGTGTGTAAAAAAGAGAAAAAAGACTAAAATTAAAGAAATTGACAAATAAAAACGAACGCACGGCTATACAAATTGCCGTGCGTTTTAGTATATTTGTTAAAAGGGTTATATTCGATTGATTTTGCAATATACTTATGTTAAAATATTATCATAAAAATTATCGAGAGTGTTATGGATTTTCAGTTTTTTCTAACGAGTATTTTAATGGGCTTTGGGCTTGCAATGGACGCTTTTTCGGTGTCGCTTGCAAACGGATTAAACGAGCCTTGTATGAAAAGAAGGCGTATCGGTTTAGTAGCAGGCACGTTTTCGGTATTTCAATTTTTAATGCCAATGATAGGTTGGGTATGCGTAACGACTATAGCACATATTTTTGGTGCGTTTGAGCCGTTTATTCCATGGATAGCCTTGGCGTTATTATCTTTTATCGGTGGCAAAATGCTTATCGAGGGAATTAAAGAAAAAGACAATCCTTGCGAGTGTCAATGTGGTTGCAAGCCACAAATAGGGTTTTTAGCCTTGTTAGTGCAAGGTGTAGCAACTTCTATCGACGCACTTTCGGTAGGGTTTACTATTGCTACTTATAACGTTTGGCAGGCTCTTTTGTCTTGTGGAATAATTGGTATAGAAACGTTTATTATTTGTGTTTTTGGTATAATAATCGGTAAAAAGGTAGGCACAAAACTTGCCTGCAAAGCATCGATTTTTGGTGGGGCAATACTAATATTGATTGGGGTAGAGATTTTTATAACAAGCCTATTTTAAAGGCTTATCTACTTCGCAAAAGTGCGTTACTGCTTTGTTCCCCAAACCCCAATGACCAAAGAGGTCTATTGTGTCTTGTGTCACAAAGCGAGCCTTCTTTTGCTTGTATCTAACCCTTTAAATACTTTAAAGGCTTATCTACTTCGTTATGCGTTGTTTCTACTTTAAGCCCCAAACCACAATGACCACAGAGGTCTATTGTGCCTTGTTTCTTAAAGTGAGCCTTGCCTTCGTCGCAAATAGGCTTTTTGTCAGCAAATTATTTAACTAATTTGTAAGACTTTGTAGCCTTTTGCTCCTCTTCCCAAAAATTCTTGGTGACCAATTATTTTTGGGAGCCCTAATATTAAAGTCTTTAACCCACTTTATAAGAGTGAAGAAAACAATGTGTGGAGCGTCACGCTCCCAACGTCACGTTGCTCGTATCTAAACCTTTAAAACTTGCTTTGTAGTATAAAAACAACGGAGTGTAGCCAAATTCCTTGTAGGACGTGGTTACACTCCATTTTTTATGTTGCTTTTTTAAAAATTCTTACGCAAAAGGCTGTCATATCATCTTTTGCAATACCCTTGTTTAAATATAATGCTCGTTCTAAAATGTTGTCTGCTAAAGTCTTGGGGTTTAATGCTTTTTGCGTTGCTAAAAAGTCAATTAAGTCGGCAGATGTCTCAAACGCATCGGTTATTCCGTCACTTACAAACAGTATTACGTCGCCTGTACTAAGGTCAGTTCTGCACACGGTTGGTTTCATTTCTTCTAAAATGCCAAGAGGAAGAGAGTTTCCCTCAATTATTTTTACCGTGTCTTTTGTTATAATAAAAGAGTACGGAGAGCCTACTTTCACAAAATCAGCCTTACAGTTAAACAGGTCTATAATTCCAACGTCTAACGCCGTAAAGGTGTCCTCTTCGCCAAGCGAGAGCAGTTTGTTTACAAGTGGCAAAACAATCTCTGATTTAAGCCCTGCTTTATAAAACGTTTCAATCAGCGAAATTGCAGTTGCCGAGGTCTCTTCGGCTTTTGCACCACTGCCCATGCCGTCGTTTAACGCCATCAAGAATTTGCCCTCGGATATCTTTATTATAGAGTGGGTATCCCCACTTTTTTGTTTGTCAAATTTAACTTTATTTGCTAGCCCAAACATAGCGTCGTAAGAGGGTGCTTTTTTTATCGTTATTGCCGAAAGGTCTTGTGATATTCTATTATTTGTTGTAATAACCGACTTATAGCCCGTTATTTCGCTAATTGCAGGGAGTAAAAGTGGGTGAGAGATAAAGTCGCTATAAGTAACGATAACAAGTTCATCCTCTTCTCCTCCTTTAAAAAAAGCAATTTCTTTAACTGGCAAGCCACAACGCAAGAGATTGTCTTTTATCTTGTTTTCCAAATCTAGATCGTGTTGTAATTGTTTAGAAAGGTCTGCTCCCAAACGCTTTAATGAAACAGACAGACCTTCGGTTTGTTTTATTATAAGTTCTCTACTTTGTTTGAGAAATTCTCTTTCTTCTATAGGCAAAGAATAGGTAAGAACAAGTTTATTAATAAACGAAACAACGTCTTCTTGAAAGTCGCAAATTTCGCAAACGCTTTTTGGCAAGTCAACAAGGTTTAGCGAGCCTTTGGCTCTAGCAAGGCCAATTATTTTTTGCAAATCTTCATAAGAGGGGCAGTCTAGGCTTTTACAGTTTGGATAACTAGGACATCTTGCACAAACCGACGTTAAAAATTCGTTGGCAATAACGCTTGTAAGGTCTTGTTTTTCGCAAGAGAGTTGATTAAGTTTCTCTATAGAGTTTTTCATTTCGTCAAAAACTGAGGCAAACTCAAACAGTCTACTAGATATAATATTGCGATGCATATTTATCGAATATTTATTTAAGTTGTCAGTTTTATGTATTGCAAGCGTTTTTCTATATTTTTCGCTGAGTGAAACTGGGAAAAACAAATATAGCGTTAGGGATGCAAAGGAATAAAACGGGGCATAGATAGAAAGATTGCTAAAAAAGTCTGTAAAAAAGTAAAAGCAAGACAGTGTAATTGCACAAAGAACCGTGGTAAAAAGTTTTGAATACGCACTTGCTAGGCAAATGACAAGCGAGAGTATCGTAAACGTAGAAATGGGGTAAAAACTGAGTCTAAAAAGTGCCAGAGGCAAGGAAGTAATCGCACCTACTAAAAGAGGGGAATACCCCTTGATAAAAAGCGAGCAAATAAGCAATGAAAAAAGTGAAAAAGCAAGATATAAACCCTCGCCGAAGGCGATTATCGCCCCATATGCCGAACAGAGATATAAAAATACAGCCGAGCAAAAATCGTTTAAATCAAACTTATATTTAAGTCCTTTTATAAGCCAAATTTTAGCACCCGAAGTCATTACGAAAGAAGAGAGAATTATACTTGCAGAAACTATTAGTTTCAAAGGCAAAAGAGAAAGGGGAGCAAACGAACAATAAGGAACTAGACTTATTGCACAAATCAAGGCTATTTCAAGGTTGGGTTTTTTTCTAAACTTGTTATAAAAGGCAAACGTTACGCTAATTATAAGCCCTGCAATTACGCCTGTAAAAATAGGTATAATTTGCATAGAGGGAATAAACGTTATCGCATATAATATAAAAGAGGGAAAGGGCTTTAATCCCACGTATAAATTTGCAACGAGCAAGGCTAGAGGAAAGGGTGAGTATTTGCCGTCTAGCACAGAAAGAGTAAAATACCCAAAAAAAGATATTGCGTATTTATAAAACTTTTTTAAATTGACAGTTCTTTTCATTTTTCTTCACCAAATAAGTTTTTTTTATTATATAACTAGGAAAGTGGAGAAAAAACGAAGAGTATGAGTATATTTGTAGAATAATGTAAAACAGAAAGGCGAGGCTTTTTAAAAAGGAAGACACAAAAAGGGGCGACGGAGAAGGGCGTGTCCCATAGAGATTTTTAGATATTATAAAAGGATAGCAAAATTTTGCTATCCTTTACTTTTTGCTTTGCAAAACACACGACTTTCATTTAAAAGTATAGTGTCGTAAACCAACATTATGGGCAAATAATAAAATTCACAAAAGCGAGCAATTCACAAACACACTTAAAGGTTAGGACAAAAACGTTCTAACCTTTTTTAATGCTCGAAAACAATTACAATTGATAGAAAACTAAATAAAAATAAACGATTTAAGAGTCAAGGGTTAAAACTTGGCTCTTTTTTCGTGCAAAAAAGTTAAAATTATAATAACACTAAAAGGAGAAAAATATGCGAACCGTTAAGACGAGTGCAGGCACCATTACTAGTACGAGCAGAATCGACAAGAGCTTTGACTTAAATTTTGTTTTCATTGTCTTTTCTCCTTTGGCTATTCCCCTTGCCCCGAAGGACAAGGGGATATTATTTAACGCCTGTTATTTTTTCTTAAATACTGCGATGAGGTCAGCAAAACTCTTTTTCTTGATAACGAACCAAACGAGGGCAAACCCGCCAACGCCTGCAACGGCTACCGAGCCTACAACGATACCTGCAATAGCACCGCCAGAAAGTCCGCCTTTCGGTTCTTCAAGTTTGGGTTGACTTTCGGAAAGACTTTCGCTAGTAGTACCGCCTTGCGAAGAAGACTCAACTTCGCTAGCGCTTTCTTGCGAGGTGGACTCGCTTTCGGTTTCACTTTCGGACTCGCTTTCCGACTCTTCTTCCACCGTCATATCGTAACCGCACTCGTCGCAAAGGTCGTCGCTATCACCGTCTTCGTGTTCGGCTTTTTCGGTCTCTTCACCGCAAGCGCACTTTTTCCAATGGTTGTTTTCATCGGATTTCCATGTTGTTCCGTAGTCATGAATGTGGACAGACGCAATCTTTATGTATTTATAAGAACTCAAATATCCTTCGTTAAATTCACTAGCATCGCTACCATTTGTATTAACACCAGCCGTCATATTATAATCGCCAACATAATTCGAAGTGTCAGGCTTAACAGGATTAAGATCCGTATCCATATAAATGAAAGAATATCCACCTACAGCAGTACCAATTTCTACTGAACCACCATTAATACAAATTCCATCTTCTTTAGAAGTTCCAATACCTACCGTCGATGCAGTAATTTTTAAATCACCACTTGTCATTACAAAATCGAGTGCCATAATACCAGCAGACATTGCTTCTGTGGTAGTAATATGAATGTTGCCGCCATCAATATTTATCCCGTCACTGGACTCCACTAAAACTATACCATACGCGCCGGCATTGATGACAAGCGAGCCGTTGCCCTTAACAGTAAGCCCGCCACCTCCAAAGAATGCCATACCGGCAGATCCGCCACCGCTTACTGTGATACTGTTTGTACCAACTAAAAGAATGGTAAGACCTTCGATAGGGGTATCTGCTGTAATTGCACATGGAACAGCATCTCCTACCAATCCTTCGCCATTGTAAACATAGTTGTTTAAAGTTAAAGTATTAGTTGTAGGGTCATAAGAAACTGTGCCATCTCCAAGAACATCTTCATAGTTTTCGGTTGTTATATCCACACCAACTGTAGTGCTTCCGTCTTTATCGGCAATAGTGATATTGTAATCTTGGTCGATTGCATATGCTGTAAGTGGTGTAATTGCCCATACGCTAAGTAGCATTGCAACAGCAAAAACTGCAAAGCAAATTAAAGTTTTTAATTTTTTCATAAAACACTCCTTAAAATTTACATATATCCTAGTGCTTCTTGAAGAGAACAATAAACTCTGCCCAAGTCTTCTTCTTAATAACGAACCAGAAGAGAGCAAAGCCGCCTACGCCGACTACTGCGACAGAGCCAATGACGATGCCTGCGATAGCACCGCCCGAAAGCCCGCCCTTTTCTTCTACAGGATTGATTTCAGGTTGGTCAGGATTGCCAGGCTCGTCAGGATTGATTTCAGGTTGGTCAGGATTGCCAGGCTCGTCAGGATTGACGGGATCGACAGGAGCGGATTCCGCGTCTTTCCAAAGAGCGAAGAGCGTCACGTCGTTGTTGATTTGGATCGTGGCGGAGTCTATCTTTGATCCGTTTGCCGTGAATGCCCAACCCGCAAATTCTTTGCCATCGAGTGCGGTAAAGGGATTTGCAGGGAGCGTGAAGTAGGTACCGTGTTCGACCTGTTCCGCCGCCTTGGAGCCCGTGCCGCCGTTTGCGTTGAACGAGACGGCGTGCATAGTCGGGAGGTCTTCCCAAACCGCGGTGACGGTTGTGTTGCCGTTAATGACGATAGATGCGCCAACGCTTGCGGGATTGCCGCCGATGCTCCAAGACTTAAAGCGCTTGCCGTCAGGTGCAGTAAAGCCGTTTACGGGGAGCGTATAGGAAGAGCCTTTGTCTACTTGAACGCTATCCATCGTTCCCGTGCCCTCGCCGGCAGCAAAGGAGACCGTGACTTTGATAAACTGCCAAACGGCGGTGACCGTGG
>JAFVSF010000166.1 GCA_017503885.1 Clostridia bacterium | reverse complement strand
GCCACCTGCGTGAGGTTCTTCGGTAGAACTATCTTTTTCGCCACAAATACACTCATACCAGTGATGAGTTTCGTTGTGCCTTAATTGATTATATTCACAAGCGTGTGCTGACTCAGATTCAATCTCGCTTTCCGTTTCACTTTCGCTTTCTATCTCCGATTCGCTCTCTAGTTCGCTTTCGGGCGTGCTTATAGAGTATTCTTCGCTTTCTTGCTCGCTTGAAGACTGCTCGCTATCTATAACGCTTTCGCTTACAAACACCGATTCTTTTACGCTTTCTTTTTCCGAATTGTTATTTTTCTTTTTACAAGACGCAACAAAAAACGCCAAAGAAACAGTTAAAACTAAAACTAAAATTCTAAAGAGATTTGATTTCATAATCTTCCTCCATAAACTCAAGCTATCTATAACTACAATAAAGTATACTTTATTGTAACACTTTAAAAGTTCTTTGTCAATATTTTCATAAAAAATGAGCCGAGCGAAAATTCGCTCGGCTCACGTTTGTTTTGCTAAATTATTTACCGTTTCTAGTTGCAAACGCCTCTTGATTGTCTAAAAGGAAGGTTGGAATACCACAAACTGCCGTTCCTGCATAAGTTAAAAGTTCTGCTTTTGTAAACTCTTTTAAGTAGGTTTTAACTTCTTTACGGTCGACTTTTACTTCAACTACTACGTACGCTCTATAAATGTCTGCAGTTAATACTTTATCGTTTTCGCCAACGAATACGATTTCTCTTAAAGTAACGCCACTTGGTATAGACATCATTACGTTATCATTATTAAACGCCCAACTTTCGGTATTGATTTTTATCCAACCCTTTGCCGTTTTGTTAGCGTCTTTTACTTGTTGAGCAGTAACAACTACTGGTCCACCGTTTAAAAGATTGCCGTCTACGTAAAGGTCGCTAGTTATATCGTTGCTAGTATAAGTCTTGTATTTGCAGAAAGTAAACTTTGCGTTTTCGCCCTCGATTTCTCTCACGTTAACCCAAACGTCTTTGATTTTCGTTCCACCTCTGGTAACTTTAAAACCAACTTTTTGTACTACAGCACCTGCCTCGCTACCTACGGTCGTCGTGTAATTTTTAACTTGCCACTCTAAACCTACGGCATTTTTATCTTTACAACCTGTTAAGGTAAGAACAGATACCGTCATAATCACGCATAAAATAAAACTTAAAATCTTTCTCATTTCTTTTTACCACCATTGTTTTTTTGTAATTTTTCAAGCTCTTTCATAAAGGTTGAGATATCTTTGAAAGAACGATATACCGAAGCAAAGCGAACGTACGCTACTTCATCTATTTCCTTTAACCCCTCCATTACCATTTCGCCTATCTTTTTAGAAGAAACTTCTTGCTCTAAGGAGTTATAGATTTTCTTTTGAATATTCTCGACAAGTTCGTCGATTTTATACATTGGAACTGGGCGTTTTTCGCACGACTTGATTATGCCGTTTTTAAGTTTGTTTGCATCAAACGCCTGTCTATTTCCGTTTGTCTTTATAACGAGTATCGGCGTAGTTTCAATGGTCTCGTAGGTTGTAAATCTCTTGTTGCAGTTGTTGCATTCTCTTCTTCTACGAATTGCAGTTCCGTCTTCTGACGGGCGAGAGTCTATAACCTTACTATCCGTGTGTCCACAATACATGCACTTCATAACCCACCTCCATACTATTTTATTTTACCATATTTTTTATTTTTTGCAACCTTATTTAAAGATTTTTTACTTGAGTTTGTAGTTTTTTTACTTGCTGTGGCAGTCTTTTTGCTCTCGGCTAATTTTCCACACGATTTATACGCCTCTTTTATAAGTTCGGCGTTTTGTGGAAGCCTGTACTGAAGTAACGCCCTTTGGGTTGCTTTTTCCTTTGGCGACTTAGGAACGTATACCTCTTGCAAGGTGTCTGGGTCTATGCCCGTGTAATACATACAAGTTGCCCTAGTTGACGGTGTAGGATAAAAATCCTGCACTTGCTCTGGCATATAGTGAATGCTCTTTAAATATTCGGTAAGTTTTATAGCGTCTTCCACCCTACTTTCCGGATGAGAAGATATAAGGTACGGCACTATAAACTGCTTTTTGCCAATAGATGCGTTTATCGCCTTATATTTATCTGCAAAGGTTTTATAAACTGAAAACGAAGGCTTATTCATTGCCTTTAAAACTCTATCGCTCATATGCTCTGGAGCAACTTTAAGTTGTCCACTTATATGATGAGCGCAAAGCGTTTCTAAAACGTTACTCTCTTTATCGTAAACCACGTAGTCGTATCTTATTCCACTACGGATAAATACCTTTTTAACCCCCGGTACGCTCCTTGCCTTTTTCAAAAGTTCTAAAAAGCCCGTATGGTCCACCTTTAAGTTTTTGCACGGTGTATAACCAATACAATACTTATCTTTACAAACCCCGTGAGTCTTTTGCTTGTCGCACGCAGGCTCTCTAAAATTTGCCGACGGACCAGACAAGTCGTTTATGTATCCTTTAAAATCTTTATCCTTTGTTAAAAGTTCAATTTCGTCGATAATCGACTTATCGCTACGCTTTTGTATTCTTCTGCCTTGATGATAGTTAATAGAACAAAACGAACAACTACCATAGCAACCCCTATGGCTTGTAACCGAAAACTTAACCTCTTCAATAGATTTAATGCCACCCTCTTTGTCGTAAATTGGGTGCCAAGTTCTCTCATAAGGAAGGGAATAAACTTCATCCATTTCCTCTTCCGTAAGTGGGTATGCAGGCTTATTTTGCAATACGTATTTGCCGTCTGCTTGTTTTTGAATAAGCACGTCTGCGTTTAAAGCGTCGGTATTCCTCTCTTGTTGGCGAAAGGCTTTAGCGTATTTCATTTTATCGCTTCTAACCTCGTCGAAAGATGGAAGTATTACTGCTCCTTTTTGCCTAAAACTTTCTACCTCGTCTCCACTAATAACTACGCTAGTACCCCTAACGTCTCGTATTTTACGCAAAGGAATATGTTTAGAAAGTCTATCTAAAATATCCCACGTCGGTTTTTCGCCCATACCGTAGATAAGCATGTCTGCTCCACTATCTGTAAGTATAGATTGCATAACCGTATCTGCCCAATAATCGTAATGAGCAAATCTACGAAGACTCGCCTCCACGCCACCTATGATAACGGGAATTTCGGGGAAAAGCCTTTTTAAAGTTTTAGTATAAACTGTAACTTGTCTATCTGGACGTTTGCCTTGTTTTGAAGTTGGACTATAAACGTCGCCCTTTCTTTTATTTTTTGCAACGGTATAGTTGTTTACCATTGAATCAACTACGCCACCACTAACTAAATACGCTATATTTGGGGTTGGCAAAACTCGATAATCATCGTCGGTTATCGGTTGTGGTATTATTCCAATTTTAAAGCCCCTGCTCTCTACCACCCTTGCAATTACGGCGTGTCCGTAAGTAGGATGGTCCACGTAGGCGTCAGAGGCAATGAGAACGAAGTCAAGATAGCCCTCGGTCTCTTCCCAACTTATAGGTAAAAACATTGTTTATTTCCTCCGAAGAAGACACATACTCTATGTATGTTAATATTGTTGAAAATTCTCGTAATCGTATACTACGTTTCCGTAAACGTCTACTCGTTTATGCTACTTAACAGCCAAAAGAAAAACGAAGAAGAGGGCAACTGTAACAAGATTAGAGATGGAAATTTATTCGTTACTGCAATACTGGGTGGAGCATTAGGAATTTACCTAGGTGCGTTTATATTGCGTTTTAGAACACGTAGCCTATTTTTAATGGTTTTTATGCCCGTTATTGTAGTAATAAATTTGTTTTTTATAATCGTTGGTTTTGTCAATGAGTTTTGGGTGTTTAGTGGAACTTTTATCCGTAAAACTGCTCAAATAACACTATTTATCGACTTATAGGCTAGTTTTATGCTAAATCAACTCTTGCTTTTGCATTTAGGTCTATGCCTGCAAAGTTGCCGTTTTTGTATTGAACGTACCCCTCTGCACCTATCATTGCAGCGTTATCCGTGCAAAGCCACTTTGGTGGAAGAATAAGTTTTTTGCCCCTTTTTTGACACTCCAACAAAAGACGCTCTCTTAAATATCCGTTAGCAACTACGCCACCACCTGCCGTAATAACGTTTATGCCAAACTCATCACTTGCCTCGATTGCCTTTTGAACGAGAATATCAACTGCCGAACATTGGAAAGAACACGCAAGATCGGCTTTTGAAAACTCCTCGCCCTTTTGTTCTTTGCCGTGTTTATAGTTGATAACTGCCGTTTTAAGCCCACTGTAGGAAAAGTTATAACCTCCCTCTCCTTTGAGCATTTTAGGAAGTTTAACGTTGTTTTCCCCCTCTTTTGCAAGCCTTTCAACGTTAGGTCCACCTGGATATGAAAGTCCTAATACCCTAGCCACCTTGTCGAACGCCTCGCCTACGGCATCATCTAAAGTAGAACCTAAAATTTGGTACTTTGTATAACTTTTTACGTGTATAATGGCAGTATGTCCACCACTTGCCAAAAGGCTAATAAACGGTGGCTCTAACTCTTTATTTTCAAGATAAGATGCAGATAAATGCCCCCTTATGTGGCTTACTGGCACAAGTGGTATTGAAAGAGAATAAGCAAGCGTTTTAGCATAACTAACCCCAACTAATAACGCACCTAAAAGCCCTGCACCATAAGTCACGGCTATAGCGTCTAGGTCTTGTAAGGTTATTCCTGCACTCTCTATCGCCTTTTCTACAACGAGAGATATTGCAACGGTATGAGCCCTTGAGGCAATCTCTGGCACTACGCCACCGAACTTAATATGCTCTGCAGAAGAGGACATAATTTCGGAAGAGAGAATTTCTCTACCTCCTTTTATGACCGCCGCCGCAGTCTCGTCACAAGAGGATTCGATAGCAAGTATTATCGCATCGTCTTTTATTTTGTAATCTTTTAATTTATCGGCGTACATATTAACTCTTTTTAAGGTAGTCTATAATGAATTGGTCAATTTCGCCGTCCATAACAGCATCTACGTTACCCGTTTCACTGCCAGTTCTATGGTCTTTAACCATAGTATAAGGGCAGAAAACGTAACTTCTAATTTGGCTACCCCATTCTATTTTCTTTATTTCGCCCTTTATTTCGCTAGCCTCTGCCATTCTCTCTTCTTCTCTCTTTTCAAGGAGTTTAGACCTAAGCATACGCATTGCTTGTTCACGGTTTTGAATTTGGCTACGCTCGTTTTGGCAAGCAACGATAATACCCGTAGGAATATGGGTAATTCTTATAGCCGA
The DNA here is from genome assembly GCA_017503885.1 of Clostridia bacterium. Classification (GTDB taxonomy): domain Bacteria; phylum Bacillota; class Clostridia; order Christensenellales; family Borkfalkiaceae; genus UBA10281. The sequence goes on along the minus strand of JAFVSF010000166.1, from coordinate 9,406 downwards.
TTCAGTTTTATTTACGTGTTGACCACCTGCACCACTAGAACGATAGGTATCAACTTTTAAATCTTCTGGGCGAATTTCGATATCGTCGTCGTCTTGAATATCAGGCATTACGTCAACTGAAGAAAACGACGTTTGTCTACGTGCGTTAGCATCGAAAGGAGAAATTCTAACAAGTCTATGAATACCCTTTTCAGCCTTTAAATAGCCGTAAACGTTTTCGCCTTCAATTTTAAAACAAACTGACTTTAAACCTGCACCATCGCCGTCTAACCTATCATACTCGGTAAGTTTGAAATCGTGCTTTTCTGCATAGCAAATGTACATTCTGTAAAGCATTTCCGTCCAGTCGCAAGCCTCCGTGCCACCAGCACCTGCGTGAAGAGTTAAAATAGCATCACAAGAATCGTACTTGCCACGTAAAAGCGTGCGAAGTCTAATTTCTTCTATTTCTTTTTCGGCAATGGTTAAATCACGGTCAACCTCTTCAATTATGCTCTCGTCGCCCTCTTCTTGAGCAAGTTGAATCATAATTTCTGCATCGTTTACCGCCGTCATAGCCTTGTCGAAAACGTTGAGTTTGTTTCTTACAGATTGAGCCTCACGGCTTATTTGTGCAGACTTTTGAATATCAGACCATACCTCTGGCTTTTCAAGTTCTGCTTCTAATTCTTTTAATTTAATTCTGAGATTGTCGACGTCAAAGAGAGTATCCTGCCTCTGCTAAAGTCTTGTGAAGTCCTCTGATTTTTTCTTCGTAAATGTCGTATCTTACCATGATAAAACCTCCTTAAATTAAAAAATGAATAGTTCTTTACGCTTTTTGGTTTTGGCAATTGTCCTTTTATAATTTTGTGCGTAAAGTTTTGTTTTTAAGGGCTAAATATAACCCTTTAAGTATTTTAAGCGTAGCCGTAGTTGGCTACGCTTTTTGTTTTAGATTGTTTATGCGTTTATAAAATGAAATTTAAAAACTCAGCAACTTGAAGTTGCATCCATCTTTAGGGCTCCCAAAAATAATTGCTTATCAAGAATTTTTGGGAAGAGGAGCAAAAGGCTACAAAGTCTTGCAAATTAGTTCAACAATTTGCTGACAATAAGCCTATTTGCGACGAGGTCATTGTTGTCGGCTTTTTGAAACAGTAACGACGTATAACGCCGTTTATAAGCCTTTTTAACGGCCACAACAGTTCTTAAACTTTTTACCAGAACCACATGGACATGGATCATTTCTACCTACGGTAGAAGTTTTTACGATTGGTCCACGAGATTCGTTACCTAAACTACCACCTGACGCAACGAGATCTGCTGGCTTTTCTTCTTCTCTTTCTTTTCTCTTAATTTCAGATTTTAAAAGAAGAAGAGTTACTTCGTCTTGAATACTTGCAGTCATTTCTTCAAACATATCAAGACCTTCTTTCTTGTATGCAATAACTGGGTCTTCTTGAGCATAGCCACGGAGAGAAATACCCCTCTTGAGTTTATCCATAGCATCAATATGGTCAATCCACTTTTTGTCTACAACTTGAAGGAATATAAATCTTTCAAAATCATGGAAATCGATATGCTCGTTTTCTGGTCTTCCCTCGTTATCTTCTTCGATAGCAGAAATCTTTGCCTCGTAACACTCGATAACTTTTTCTATAGTCTTTTCTACGATATATTCGTAATCCCACTTTTCAAGAATTTCATCAGTTATAAAGCCTGTTTCTTGAGGAAGTGCTTTTGCCTCTAACGCTCTATTTAATTTGTCTTTGTCCCACGAAGAAGGCTCTTGACCTTTGTTTACGTTTTCGTTAATTATGTCGGTTACGAAATCTGGAATAAGATTGAGTACGTCTTGGTGTACGTTTTCTCCTCTTAATACCTTCATTCTTTCTTCATACATAATTTGACGTTGAGTATTCATAACGTCGTCGTATTGAATAATATGCTTTCTTATACCAAAGTTCTTTCCTTCGATAGTTCTCTGTGCGTTTTCAATAGATTTAGAAAGAAGTTTTGACTGAAGTGCAGTATCGTCTTCCATCTTGAACATACGATAAATGCTTTGCAACCTTTCGCCACCGAATCTCTTTGCTAAATCATCTTCCAATGAGATAAAGAAAAGTGATGAACCTGGATCGCCTTGACGGCCACTACGACCTCTAAGCTGATTGTCAATACGTCTTGATTCGTGTCTTTCAGTACCAATTATGTGAAGACCACCAAGTTCTATTACCTCTTCTTTTTCTTTGTCGGTTATTTTAGCGTGGTCTGCGTAATATTCTTGATATTTTGCCCTTACCTCTTTAACCTCATCTGAAACGTCTTGAACGAAAGAGGTTGCAACGTTTATAAGTTCTTCGCTTACGCCCTCGTTACGAAGGTCTTGCTTTGCAAGATATTCTGGGTTACCACCGAGCAAAATATCCGTACCACGTCCTGCCATGTTGGTAGCAATAGTAACTGCACCCTTTTTACCTGCTTGAGCAATAATTTCTGCTTCACGCTTGTGGTTTTTAGCGTTTAAGATATTGTGCTTAATTTTGTTTTTAATAAGCCATCTAGAAATTTCTTCAGACTTTTCTACGGTTACCGTACCAACGAGGATTGGTTGACCTTTAGCGTGTCTTTCAGTAATTTCTTTAATAATTGCCTTGAGTTTGCCCGATTCCGTTGAGAAAATAACGTCTGGCAAATCAATTCTTTGTACTGGCTTGTTGGTTGGAATTTCTAATACGTCTAAACCGTAAATAGTTCTAAATTCTTCTTCTTCGGTTTTTGCAGTACCCGTCATAACCGAAAGTTTTGTATAAAGACGGAAATAGTTTTGGAAAGTTATGGTAGCGTGAGTTTTATTCTCGTTTCTTACCGTAACGTTTTCTTTTGCCTCGATTGCTTGGTGAAGACCTTCAGAGTATCTTCTACCAATCATAAGACGACCTGTAAACTCGTCAACGATAATAATTTCGCCGTCGTTTACAAGATAGTCGGTATCTCTTTTAAAGATAAAGTGTGCTTTTAAAGCCTGTTGAATATGGTGGTTAAGTTCTGCATGTTCGATATCGGCTAAGTTTTCGATACCAAAGAACTTTTCTGCCTTTTTTGCACCCTCTTCAGTTATTTGAACAGTTTTATCTTTGATGTCAAGGTCGTAATCTTCCTCTGCCTTTAAAGTCTTTACAAATCTGTTACAATCAACGTAAAGAGTTGAAGATTTTTCGCCTCTACCAGAAATTATAAGAGGAGTTCTCGCCTCATCAATTAAAATTGAGTCTACTTCGTCGACAATCGCAAAGTTGAGTCCTCTTTGAACCATATCGGCTTTTCTCTTTTTAAGGTTATCACGGAGATAGTCGAAACCAAATTCATTATTAGTTCCGTAAGTAATATCGCAATTATACGCGTCTCTTTTTTGATCGTCGGTAAGTTCGTGAACGTTTACACCTACGGTAAGACCTAAAAATCTATAAACCTTGCCCATCCATTCTGCGTCACGCTTTGCAAGATAGTCGTTTACCGTAACGAGGTGAACGCCTTTGCCCGTAAGCGCGTTAAGGTATGCAGGGAGGGTTGACATAAGCGTTTTACCTTCACCCGTTTTAAGCTCGGCAACTCTTCCTTGATGTACACATATACCACCCATAAGTTGCACGAGATAATGACGCATGTTTAAAACTCTATAAGACGCCTCTCTAACCAAAGCAAACGCATCGTTTAAAATGTCTTCAAGGGTTTCGCCTTTTTCAAGTCTTCCCTTTAAAACAGTCGTTTGTTCTTTAAGTTCGGCATCAGTCATCTTCTCATACTTCGGTGCTAATTCTAAAATCTCTTCTGCTTGAGCTTTGATACGCTTTAAGCTTCTTCTTGAATCCATGCTGAGAATATACCTAATAAGTCCCATATAAACTACTCCGTGTTGCGATTGTTCGCAAAATTTTATCTTAATCTTTACTTTCTATTTGGTGTACGCAAAGTAAACTTGCAACGTACCCCATATTAGTTTTACTAATATAGTTTACTATATTTATTGCTTTTTTTCAATTTTTTTAGCACACTTTTTGTGATAATTTTGAAAAATATACGTCATATTAATCGTTTTTTAACGCTTTGTCGAAAATTGTTTCGTTATCAGCCTCTTTTTTAAGCCTTTCCATTCCCCACTTTTTAGAAGTTACAGATGCAACGGTTATCGCCAACACTTCGCTTGCCCCTGCGTCTTTTAACTTTTCGGCAATTACCTCTAACGTTGCACCCGTAGTCATAACGTCATCGATTATTAGCACTCGCTTTCCGTTTACAAGTGCTTTTGAACGAACGGAAACACTACCTCTTACGTTTTTAAGTCGCTCTCTTCGCTCTAGCCCAACCTGACTTTCGGTTTCTTTGGTTTTTACTAACACGTCACTTATAACAGGCACTTCGATAAGTTTTGAAAGTTCTTTTGCCAATTCTTCGCTTTGGTTATATCCCCTTTCTCTCTTACGCTTTTCGGTCATAGGAATAAAGACTATGCAATCGGCATGCCCAACGTACTTAAAGTAAATTGATTGCATCTCTCGTGCAAAAACCTCTGCCAAGTATTTTTCGCCACCGTATTTTAATTTTTTAACCAAAAGGTTTAAGGGGTGCTCATACTCGTAAACGCTACGTGCTAAATCTACGTACGTCTGCTTATCTTTACAATAGTCGCAATATTCTACTGCGTAGGGGGTAGCACGTCCACAATGTCCACATATCGACTTGTTGTTTAAAGGCATCGCCCTCTTGCATTTATCACAAATATAATCGCCTGAAAAACTCTCTCGCTTACAAACCGAGCAAGTTAAATCTTGAGGGTAAAATATATTTTTCAATAGTTCTTTTAGTTTCATAATTTTTCTTTAGCGTGACGCATAAAACGTCTTATAGTGTTACGTTAAAAAGGCGAACCACTTTGTTGTGATTCGCCTTTAAACGTCAAATAATCGACTTATAGCCTATTCTTCTGGGTATCCGTCGGGGTTTTTCATTTGCCAATTAAGAGCGTCACGACACATATCGTCAAGGTTCTTTGTGGCTTTAAATCCAATGAGTTGTTCTGCCAATTTAGTATCGGCATAACAAGTTGCAATGTCCCCTGGTCTACGAGGTGCTAAAACGTAAGGAATATCTCTTCCCAATGCTTTTGAAAAGGCGTTTATCATTTCTAATACGCTATAACCTCTTCCCGTGCCAAGGTTTACGATAAATAATCCCGATTTGGTAAAAAGTTTATTTACTGCAAGCACGTGTCCTTTTGCAAGGTCTACTACGTGTATAAAGTCTCTTACGCCAGTTCCGTCTGGAGTGTCGTAATCATGACCGAAAACGTTTACTTTTTCAAGTTTGCCTGCAGCAACTTTAGTAATATATGGACAAAGATTGTTTGGAATTCCGTTAGGGTCTTCGCCAATAAGTCCACATGGATGAGCACCTACTGGGTTAAAATAACGAAGAATTGCAATATTAAATTCTTTGTCTGCTTTTGCTAAATCTTTTAAAATGTACTCTATGAAAAGTTTAGTACTACCGTATGGATTGGTTGTAGAAAGAGGAAAATCCTCGGTAATTGGAACAGTGTGAGGATTGCCGTAAACAGTAGCAGATGAAGAAAATACGAGATTTTTTACGTTAAACTCTCTCATAACGTCCAAAAGGGCAAGCATACCGTAGATGTTATTTTCGTAATATTCAAGAGGTTTTGCAACAGACTCGCCAACTGCTTTGTATCCTGCAAAATTAATTACAGCATCAAACTTATGATTGCTAAAGATTCGTCTCATTGCATCTTTGTCGCAAACGTCTGCTTTGTAGAAAGTAATTTTTCTTCCTACTATACTTTCAACTCTTCTAACAGCCTCTGTCTTACTGTTTGAAAGATTGTCAACTACTACTATATCATAGCCCGACTCAATAAGTTCAATAGAAGTATGACTACCAATGTAACCAGCACCACCCGTAACGAGTATAGTTTTCATTTTTTTCTCCTTTTTAGTTGTTAATCGCCCTATAGGCAGGTTTTTAATAACTGCTTATTGTCTATTCATAGTTTCTGCAAGGTACGTATCGTAATCTACAGGCCTATCGTAAACCTTTACGCCGTCAAGTTCTATGATACGATTGCATACGGTATTCATAAGTTCTCGGTCGTGGCTTGTCATTAAAAGACATCCTTTAAAGTTTACTAAACCATCGTTAAGTGCCGTGATAGACTCAAGGTCAAGGTGGTTAGTAGGCTCGTCTAACACCATAAAGTTTCCTGCTTCTAGCATCATTTTTGCAAGCATACATCTAACCTTTTCTCCACCAGAAATAACCGATGCCTTTTTAAGAGCCTCTTCTCCGGAGAAAAGCATTCTTCCAAGCCATCCTCTTACAAACTCTTCATAATGGTCGTACGAAAATCTCGAAAGCCAGTCAACGAGAGAAAGGTCGCAACCAACGAAAAACTCGTCGTTGTTTTGTGGAAGATAGGTGGAAGTAATAGTTTTACCCCACTTATAATAACCACTATCTGCCGTTTCTTTACCTGCTAAAATGTCGTAAAGCATTGTAATTGCCTTACTGTTTTTGCCAACGATACCGATTTTCTCTTCTCTACCTACGGTAAACGAGAGATTTTCAAAGTAGCCTTCTTTAGAAAGATTTTCCACGAATAAAATATCGTTTCCAATTTCTCTATCATATTTAAAGTTGATATATGGGTACTTTCTAGAAGAAATTTTTATGTCGTTTATAGTAAGGTTTTCAAGTTCCTTCTTTCTTGCCGTTGCTTGTTTTGACTTTGAAGCGTTTGCCGAGAAACGAGCGATAAATTCTTTTAATTCTTTTGCTCTTTGTTCAGCTTTTTTATTTTGCTCCTTTTGTTGACGTGCAAGAAGTTGACTCGTTCTGTACCAGAAATCGTAGTTACCAAAGTAAAGGTTAATTCTGCCAAAGTCTACGTCGCAAATGTATGTACATACCTTGTTTAAGAAATATCTGTTATGAGATACTATTATAATAGTATTCTCATAGTCCATCAAAAAGTCCTCAAGCCATTCAGTAGTTTTAATGTCGAGGTTGTTAGTAGGCTCGTCGAGGAGAAGAACGTCAGGGTTTCCAAAAAGGGCTTGTGCAAGCAAAATTTTAACCTTTTCTTTACCATCCAACTCGCCCATCGTCATATAATAATGGTCTGTAGGAATTTCAAGTGCTTGTAAAAGTTTTTCAGCATCGCTTTCAGCATCCCAACCACCAAGCTCTGCAAATTCACTTTCAAGCTCGGCTGCTCTTATTCCGTCTTCATCAGAAAAATCTTCTTTTGCGTACAAAGCGTCCTTTTCATCCATTATATCAACGAGATGCTTATGCCCAAGCATTACTGTGCGAAGTACAGTCTCTTCGTCAAATGCGTTTTGGTCTTGCCTAAGCACTGACATACGCTCGTTTTTATCTAAGATAACGTCACCTTTTTGTGGTTCTATCTCACCCGACAATATTTTTAAAAAGGTAGACTTACCAGCACCATTTGCACCGATAATGCCGTAGCAATTACCTTTAGTGAATTTAATATTAACGTCTTCAAAAAGTTTTCTGCTACCAAATTGCAGACTTACACCATTTACTTGTAACATTTTTCCTCAATTTTAACTAGTAATTTTTAATTTTATTTTGGCTACCGTTAGGGCAACTTGAAGTTGGGTGCGTAACGCTCCTCTCTTCTATTTTGCTTTACCCCTATCAAATTAGATTAAAGGTGGAGAAACAAGGCAGGCTAGGCTCGTTTTTTGTCAATAGTTTGGTAGTCCTTGTCGGTCAGCAACGTGACGTTGGGAGCGTGACGCTCCACACATTGTTTTCTTCACTCTTATAAAGTGGGGTTAAAGACTTTAATATTAAAGCTCCCAAAAATAATTGCATATCAAGAATTTTTGGGAAGAGGAGCAAAAGGCTACAAAGTCTTGCAAATTAGTTCAATAATTTGCTGACAATAAGCCTATTTGCGACGAGGTCATCCCAGTCAAGAGCAATTTGTAGAAACACAGCATACCGAAGTTTATACGCCTTTAAATTAAAGGGTTAGATGCGAGCAAAAGCAGGCTCGCTTTAAAGGATAAGACACGATAGAGCAACTTGAAGTTGCATCCATCTTTAGGGCTCCCAAAAATAATTGCTTATCAAGAATTTTTGGGAAGAGGAGCAAAAGGCTACAAAGTCTTGCAAATTAGTTCAATAATTTGCTGACAATAAGCCTATTTGCGACGAGGTCATTGGGGTTTAGACTTTAAAGCAGTAACGCACTTTTGCGAAGTAGATAAACCTTTAAAACATAAAGATAGCGACGGCAAAACACCACCGTCGCCGTGCCTTTCATTTAAAATGTAAAGCAAAATTAATGTTATTTTTCTTCTTCGGCTTTATCCCTTGCAAAAACTAAAACGTTGTAAGGAAGCTCTGTTCCTCTAAATCTCTTTTTGCTAGAAGCAACGGTTACAGGCATAGAAGAAACGAGATACCAACCACCAACCGTTTCTTGAGCGATAACGTTAGCGTATACGAGCATTTCTCTTTGAATGTCTGCACTCTTTTTAGCAACTATTTTGCCTTGACAGGGAACTACTTTATATTCCTTCATAGTTATACCTCACAAATATAGGATAAATCCTCTTTTATTGTATTATATCATATAATTTAAACTTTGCAAATAAAAATTGCTAATTTTTTGTTATAATTTTAATAAAATATAATATTTAGGCAAAAATTTTCTGATTTTAACGTTTTTCTCGTATTATTTTATACGTTTTATACAATTTACGTACTTTGTTTTAAAAAGCATATGTCAAAATTTTGCAAAATACATCCCATTGCTAATTGACTTATTTATCAAAAAGTAGTAAAATGTTATGGCAAGTTAAGATTTTTAATGGCAAACTTTTGTAAAACATAATATGCTTCCGTAGTTAAATGGATATATTGTGCTGTCACAATGGCGTTCGCGTATTTCATACGCTCGGCTAAACAAGTTCTATCCATTAAAAACTAATCACTTGCAAAAACAGTGCTGGTAAACCAATTTAATACACATATGCTTCCATAGTTAAATGGATATCTCGACCTTGTCGAGGGCGTTCGTAGCTTTGCTACTCGGCTAAACACCCCCTCCTAAGGGTTAGTTGTGGGTTCGCAATAAGCGAGCAAAGGCGAGCGTTATTCTTGCCGAGGGCTCCCATTTATGGGATACGGCAAATTCTCGCACAAACTTAATATGCTTCCATAGTTAAATGGATATAACAAGCCCCTCCTAAGGAAATCGCTTATCCACTACATATCACTAAATATAGTACATAAAAGAGTAAATATACACCATATATTGTGTTTTGTCAACATAAAAAAACAAATCGGTATAAAAATTGGTATAATTTTT
>JAFVSF010000165.1 GCA_017503885.1 Clostridia bacterium | reverse complement strand
TACCAATTACTACTTCTATAAGCGCCAAGAAATACGTTTTCTACACCTCTGGCTAATATTGGGCGCAAAGCGTCAAAGTCTGCTCCAGGAAAAGAAAGTGCAAAAAGTATTACAACGCCAAGTATGGTCGAAATCCACATAATGTCTGCGCATCTACCTATTATTTTTTTCCTTCTTATGCAAAAATAAAAACTTACTACAAAGAAGGGTAAAAAAGTGGTAATACTAGGCATTGTTTCGTAAAAGGTTATTCTTATATATTCTTTTTGCTCGTTTATAGGCAAAATAGATTTTGACAAAAAGAATATTAAATATAAAACTAATATAATGTTTTTACCGACCTTTCCGAAGTTAATTTCAAGCAATTCGTAAATGTTTGTATTTGCCTTTCTACATACAAAAATAAGGGCTAAAACGGTTAATAAATCCATTAAAAAGGAAATTATTGATGAAATCCACATGTTTTCACTTGCCGTTTCCGCTAGTATGCTTGGAAGCATAAAGAATTTGGTAATAGGCAAAAAAGCTATAAAAAATAAACAAATTTGTCTTGTTTTAATCTGATTCATTTTTACTCCTTTTAACGTTCATTTTGGTTGAGTTACTTTTTGGTATTGATACGGGGCGACGATGTTTATTAGTTAAAAACCCCTTGTAAATGCCGTCGTTCAAGTCTTCTTTAATTAGAGGTGAAAAAGGTGCCATAAGTGGTGTTCCATAAGTTTCAAAAGACACGAAGTAGATTAAAAGTATGGCAATTGAAACAATCAAGGCGTAACCACCGAAAGTACCAGCTATTAAGAGAAAAATAAATCGAATTAAAGAAAAACTTTTTTCTAGTTCTGGCACGGTAAAAAGACATATTGCCGAAAAAGCAATAACCATTAGTGCAGGGGCGGAAATAATACCTGCGTTTACCGCAGTTTCACCTAAAACTAGACCTCCTACTATTGAAACTACCATACCGACGTACTTGGGCATACGAATGCTTGCCTCGTTTAATATTTCAAATATTAATAGTGTAAAAAACATTTCGTAACTAGGTGAAAGAGGAATACCTTTTATACTATTAACTATCGTCAGTAAAAAACTTAAAGGAATTAATTGAAGATGAAATAGTTCCGCAGACACGAAAAACGCTGGCAAAAGCACGGAAATTAATACGGAAAATAATCTTATAATTCTGGCAAAAGTTGCGCTATACGAGGTGCCGTAATAGTCGTTTGGACTTTGAAAATCTTCGAGAAGCAAATAGGGTACGGTTAGGGCTATTGGTGAGCCGTCAACGAATATCGCAATTCTTCCTTCTAATATTTTTGCGGCAAGAATATCCGGTTTTTCTGTGTTTCCTATCTGTTTAAATATAGAAATTCTATGCTCTCCTAAAAACTTTGATATATAAGAAGAATCTAAAATTGCGTCAATATTTATTGTGTTCAATTTATTTCTCAATTTTTTTACTATTTTTTTGTCACATATACTATCTATATAGCAAAGAGAAACGGTTGTTTGGGAATATTTTCCTATTTTTAGGTTTTCAAATCGAAGGTCTGGAGATTTTATGCGCCTACGCATTAAAGAAACGTTTACGGGCAGGCTCTCTACAAAACCTTCTCTTGGGCCTTTTATTACCGTGCTTGTAGGGGGCTTAGAGATTGCTCTTTGTTCAAAGTTTTTTAGTCCAAAACTAATTCCTACGTCAATTCCGTCGCATAATATTACCGTTTCACCGGCAACTACTTCGTCGGCAATTTTTTCAATCTCGGTAATTTCTTTTTTTTCTGGACTTAAAAATAAATTGGCAAAATCTTTCTTGTTTGGCGGTTTCTTTAATGTTG
>JAFVSF010000010.1 GCA_017503885.1 Clostridia bacterium | reverse complement strand
GTTTCTCATGTAAAAAATTTATAGTTTCTTTTCTTTCCATAATGTATACATTTTAGCACGGTTTTTAAAATTTTGTCAATCTAAGAATAGTTAAATTCTATTATTTTTTATTATTTATTGACAAGTGTTTGAAATATTTGTTATTATAATAACAAATAAATCGCAACTTGAGGTGCTAGTATGAAAGGCGTTATGTTACCAAGAAAAATAGTTGATTATAAAAACGCTTTAAACGTTGAAAACATTAAAAAAGATAAGCCTTTGCAAATAGGTTTTAACGAGCCTAGTCTCACTGTTATAAATGAGGGAGGCTACGTTGTTTTAGATTTTGGCAAAGAAATATGTGGAAGTTTTAGGCTTTTAGTTAGAAATAGTGGTGGCGACAAAAAGGTTAGAATAGTTTACGGCGAGTCCGTTTCAGAGGCTATGTCTAAAATAGGCGAAAAGGGTGCTACAAACGACCATATAGTGAGGGATTATGAGTATTTTATTCCTAGTTGGTCAGATACGACTTTCACAAATTCAGGTTTTAGATTTGTTAAAATCGAGAGTGTAGGCACAACTAGTTTAGAAATAAAGCACGCTGTAGTTATACCAACTATTTTTAAAAAGCCTTTCAAAGGTAAATTCGTTTGCGATGATAAGGTTATAAACAAGATTTTTTCTACTGCGTCATATACTTTAAGATTATGCGTGCAAAATGGGTATATTTGGGACGGAATTAAACGTGATAGGCTTGTTTGGATAGGCGATATGAACCCTGAAACGCTTTCTTCAAACTGTCTTTTCGGCGAACTTAAAGAGGTTGAAAACACTTTGACCTTTGCTAAAGACCAGTCTCCACTTCCACTTTGGATGAATAACTTCCCAACCTATTCGCTTTGGTGGATGGTTTGCTTAAAAGATTATTATTTCCAAAATAAAAATCACGGGTATCTCTTAGAACAAAAAGATTATTTAAAAGGTCTTATAAAACAACTTTTGTCTTACGTAGACAAAGATGGAAAAACCCTTTACGATTTTAACTTTATTGATTGGCCAACGCATTATGACGAGGGTGACACAGACGAGAAAAAGCGTCTTGACGAGATTACAGGCACTCACGCATTGACGGTTTACGCAGTAAAATGTGCCAAAGTGTTGCTTGAAATCTTAAACGAGGACGTAGAAGATTGTAACGAACTTTTGGCAAGGCTTTTAAAAACTGAATATAAGGTAGAGAAATATAAGCAAATTTCTGGTCTTAAATTAGTTGCAGGTATAGGCGAAGAAAAAGACGTTGAGTTAATAGTAGACGGTGGAGCAAAGGGTATGTCTACCTTTATGTCGTATTTCATATTAAAGGGTGCGACGGAGGGTGGCTATCACGCAGAAAGCATCAAAATGCTTAAAGGCTATTACGGAGCGATGTTAGACCTCGGTGCAACGTCTTTCTGGGAAGATTTTGATATTTCTTGGGTAGAAAACGCAGGCAGGATTGATAAGTTGCCTAAAAAGGGTAAAAAAGACGTGCACGGCGACTTTGGTGCATTTTGTTACAAGGGCTTTAGACACAGTTTTTGTCACGGTTGGTCTAGTGGCGTAGTTCCATTTTTAATGAACGTCGTAGCAGGTATAGAAATAGTAAAACCTGGTTGTGAAGAGATAAGAATTTCTCCAAAACTCGGTAGTTTAAATAACGTTAAGGTTGAATATCCTACACCTTACGGTATTTTAAAGGTTGAGCATACAAAAAATGCAGATGGTAGCATAACTACTAAAACCATAGTTCCTAAAGGAGTTAAAATTGTAAAATGAGTAAAATAGAATTTAAGAATTTAGGGTTTGAAATAGTAGACGGAAGAATTTTTCTTACCAAATTTGGAAATTTATCAAGAAAAGAAGGGCAAGAATTAGGCGATTTTACCTTTTGTGAAGTAAGCATTTCTGGCGAGAATAAAAACACTCACTTAGGTGCAAAGATGGTGTTGTCTACCGAGTGGGACAAGTTAAAATATATTTCTCACGCACAACAAGAAAACCGTTTGGAAGTTGTTTTGCGTTCTGAAAAAGTACAAGCAAAGGTTGTTTTTGATGGGTATGAAGATACCAATGCTATTCGTGTGCATACTGAGTATACTAACGTTTCTGGCGAAGAAATTTGGCTTGAAGAAGCGTCTGCGTTTACAATACATGGTCTTGGTACTATAAAAGAGGATGAAAACCTTAAATTTACCAAGTTTACCCAAAGTCACCACAACGAGTGTCAGCCAAGAACTTTCACTTTTAAAGAACATGGGCTTTTCCGTGGAACGGGTGCAAGTCAGCGTAAGATTTCACATGCAAACGTTGGCAGTTGGTCTACAAAAGAGGAACTTCCACAAGGCATTATAGAAGCTGTAGACGGCAAGCTTACGATGTTCCAAATAGAGAGTAGCAACAGTTGGTATTACGAGATAGGCGATAAGTCTAGCGTATACTATCTCTACTTGGGCGGTGCAAATTCTACCTATGGTTCGTGGAGCAAAAAACTCGCAAATGGCGAGACTTATACAACGATAAACGTTGCCCTTAGTTTTGGCGATGACTTGAGTGACGTCGTTGGCAATATGACTGCATATCGCCGTCACATTATGGGAAGATGTGCAAGCGATGAGCATTTGCCTACCATTTTTAACGAATATATGCACCTTTCTTGGGATAATCCTAGTGAAGAAAATACAAAAACCTACGCTCCCGTTGCAAAACTTGCAGGCGTTGAATATTACGTTATAGACTGTGGTTGGCACGATGAAGTTCCAACACATCTTATATATCATTACGTAGGTAATTGGAAAGAGAGTAATTTAAGATTCCCAAGTGGGGTAAAAAAGACCACTGATTATATTCGTTCGCTCGGTTTAAAACCAGGTCTTTGGATAGAGCCAGAGGTTGTAGGCTTTAAAAATCAAGAGATGATAGATTATTACGGAGAGGATGCGTTTATTAAAAGGAACGGCAAAATCGTTACAGTAATGAATAGATTAATTCTTGACTATAGACATCCAAAGGTTGTCGAATATATGTCCGAAACGATTAGAAGAATGGTTGAGGATTATGGTGCAGAATACATTAAAATGGACTATAACCAAGATTTAGGCGTTGGTACTGAAGTTAATTCTGATAGCTTTGGCGAAGGGTTGGAAAGTTCTGCAAATGCATTTGCAAATTGGGTAAAGGCTATGACGGAGAGATTCCCTCACGTAGTTTTCGAGGGTTGTTCTTCGGGTGGTATGAGAATGGATTACAAAACCCTTTCGCTTTATCCATTAGTATCTACTTCAGACCAAGTAGACTGCTACAAATACCCATATATTGCTTGCAATATTTTGTCTGCCGTTGCCCCTGAACAATCTGCAGTATGGAGCTATCCTGTAGGTGGTATTAACGGCGAGTGCTTAAGAGACGTTACTAAAGAATGGACAGACCAAAACGTTGACGAGGATAGAGTAGCCGTTAATATGATAAACAGCTTTTTAGGTAGAATGCACCTTGCAAGTAATATCAGTCGTTTAGATGGTAAAAGATTAGACCTTGTGAAAGAGGGTGTTGCATATTATAACGCACTTACGCCGTTTAAGAAGAAGGCTTTACCATATTTCCCAATAGGCTTTACTAATATGGAAGAAAAGACTGTTTGCTCGGGTTTGAAAGATAAAAATTCTATCCGTTTAGCAGTTTATAATTTAGACGGAGAACTTGCAAAAACGATTGCCGTTTGTGGTAAAATTAAGAGTGCTAGAGTAGGATATCCAACGTCTTCAAAAGTTAAATTGGGCTTTGACAAAAACTTATTAAAAGTTGAATTTACAAGAGAAAGGCAGGCAGTGTTTGTTGAGGTAGAGGTTGAATAAGTAGCCATATAAGTCGATAAACAAGGAAATTTTATTATATGAAGATAAAAACAAGAAACATTTCGCACGACGAGCTTTTAGCGTCGTATAAGCCCTTAAGAAAAAGACCGTCTCACCCTAATTTTATTTTTAGGACGTTAGTTAGGCTTTTATCTATTGGCGAACTTAGGAAAACTAAGTTTAGTTACACTAGAGAAAATATGAAAAAGCTCCCTAAATGGGCGTGTCTCATAGGGATTTAAAGTATCACACTAATTTTTTTGACCTTTTAGTGCTTTTTAGATATAATAAAAATAAACAATTTATTGGGTATTATTATGAAATATGAACTTCACGATAGCCAAATTAACGATATTTTAATTGATGGAAATAAAATAGTGCTATCTTTTTCAGAAGGTTTTTGGGAATTGGATACAAACGGTAAGGAATCTTCTCAAAAACAAAATTCTAAAATTATTTTTAATATAGACAATGAATTTTCAGTCCCTATTGAAGATTTTATTTCTATTCGTATTTCAAAAAGAAAAAATGTTTTTAAGCCACTTTCTTTACGGTATTTTAAAAAACTTATAAAAAAATCCCCATTTGATGTGGATATGGAATATAATTGTGTTTTTTCTGGCAGAAAATTTTTGCAATTATATTCAAACAAAATAAGAGCATTGGTTGAAATATTTATTGAAGACATAAAAAGTGTCGAATATATCCACGATTAGCCTAAAAGTGTAGCACACTATACTTTCAAATGAAAGTCGTGTGTTTTTCAAAGCACAAAAAAGAAAAAGACTAACGAAAAATTCGTTAGTCTTTTATGTTGCCAAAAATCCCTATGGGAAGAGCGGTAAGGTCCGTGTCTTTTTCTTATGAACCACTCGTCGTTTATCGACCTTAAAATTGCATCTAAAATATTGTATCCTAAGTGCTACAATATTGTTGCAACTTCAGATGCAATGCTTGGCAAGGAGTGGCTTATGAGAAGGCTTGGTTGCGTTGCAACCAATAAATTCGTGCCAGACGTGCCACTAGTTTTAGATATGATGAGGCTCTTTAAAAAGTGGAAAAGGAGCGTTCTTCTTTATCCAGAGGCTGGGTATTCGTTCGATGGAACTTCTACGACTTTGCCCAAGAGTTTAGGTTCGCTTATAAAAAAGATTGGTGCTCCAGTGGTTACTATAATAACCGACGGTGCTTATCTTTACGACCCACTTTACAACGAACTTAAAAAGCGTAAGGTAAAAACGTCTGCAAACGTAAAGTTGTTGCTTTCAGTAAAAGATATCGAGGGTAAAACTGCCGAGGAAATACAATCTATGGTAGAGACTGAATTTGCTTTCGATAATTTTAAAAGTCAGTATGAAAAAGGTGTTTTAATAACCGAGCCAACTAGGGCAGACGGGCTTCATAGAGTTTTATATCGTTGTCCAAATTGTAATAGCGAGGGTAAAACGCTGGGCAAGGGCGAAACGCTCACTTGTACGGCTTGTGGAAAGGTGTATCGCCTAGAAGAAAACGGAAGAATGAAAGCACTGCAAGGAGAAACTGAATTTTATCATGTTCCAGACTGGTTTGCTTGGCAAAGAGAGTGCGTTAAAGAGGAGTTTTTAAAAGGCGAATACAGGCTTGAAACAGAAGTTGAAATCGGTGCAATATACGGCTATAAGTCGTTTAACTTGATAGGTAAAGGTAAATTATCGCACGATAGAGAAGGTTTTAGGTTGGAGTTTTACGACGACGATTTAACCTACACTCAGTCCCCTATATATTCTTATTCTGTAAACGCAGATTTTTATTGGTATGAAGGTGGCGACATAATAAGTCTTGGAAATAGCGAGATCTTATATTATTGTTTCCCTAAAAAGGACGTGCCTGTAGCAAAAATTAGACTTGCAACAGAAGAGATGTATAAATACTATAAAGACCTTAGTAAAAAGAAATAACACAAGAAAAAGGCTAATGCGGTTGCATTAGCCTTTTGCTATTAAACGATAATTTTAAATTAGTTGCCGTCTTTAATGGTGTTTACAAGACCTACGAGTTTTTGAAGTTCGCTTGGGATAATAATCTTAGTTGCTTGACCGTCGCCAACCTTTTCTAACGCTTCAAGCTTTTTCATAGTTAAATAAGCTTCGTCCGGTTTAGCTTCGTTTATCATACGGATAGATTCGGCGTGAGCCTCGTTAACTCTAAGTATAGCCTCTTTTTCTGCCTCAGCCTTTAAGATTTGAGCTTGCTTTTCTGCCTCTGCTTTTAAGATTGCAGATTCTTTTTCCGCTTCTGCCTCTAAGATTTGGCTTGCCTTTTTACCTTCGGCAACTAAAATGCTACTTGCCTTTTCGCCCTCTGCCTTTAAGATTGCCTCACGGCGTTGACGCTCAGCTTTCATTTGCTTTTCCATCGCATCTTGAATTTCGGCTGGTGGCTTAATGTTTTTAAGTTCTACACGGGTAATTTTTATACCCCAAGGGTCGGTAGCCTCATCTAATATGCTACGAATTTTAGCATTTATAGTATCTCTAGAGGTCAACGTGTTGTCAAGTTCTAAATCACCGATAATATTTCTTAAAGTGGTTGCCGTTAAGTTTTCGATAGCCATCAAAGGTCTTTCTACACCGTAAGCATATAATTTAGCATCGGTTATTTGATAGAATACTACTGTGTCAATTTGCATTGTAACGTTATCTTTTGTGATAACTGGTTGTGGGGCAAAGTCGGCTACTTGTTCTTTTAAAGAAACGATTTTTGCAACGCGTTCTATTATTGGAATTAAGAAGTGAAGTCCCGTTTGCCAAGTTTTGTCGTACGCACCGAATCTTTCAATTACGTACGCCTTTGCTTGTGGAACGATTTTAATGCCCGATATAATTAATATCAAAACTACTAAAAGAACTGCTGAAATTGCTATTATTGCTGGTATCATATTAAATATTTCCCTCCTGATTATTTATTTTTTCAACTATTAATTTATTGCCATCGATTTTGACAACGCTGACTAACGCACCGTCTGTAATGACGTTTCCGTCTAAAGACCTAGCATTCCAAATTATGCCGTTTATTCTAACAGCGCCCAAACTTAAGTCGTTGTTAATTTCTTCTATAACGATAGCGTTGTGGTTTAATATGAGTTCTAAGTTCGTTTCATTGCCGTTGCGCTTTTGCATTAATTTTTTTACTAATTTTCTAGTGCTAAGCAATAATGTTGTAGAAAGCGTGATAAAAATAACTAATTGCCACATCAATTCTAATTTTGGGAAGATTGCAGTTATTATTACCATTATAAGCGAAGACAAAGCAAACCATACTGCTACAAGGTCGATAGTTATAAGTTCAATGGTAAGTAGCACTAAGGCAAAGCATAGCCAAATTATCCAGTACATAAATACCTCCGTCATTTTTAAGAAGTAAAAGTTATTTGCTTTACTTCTTTTTTGTATAATTATATATTAAAACGCTATTTAAAGTCAATATTAAATTAAAATTATCATACTATTTTTGCAATTCGCTATGAGCGTTTGGGTTTACGTAACAAGTTTTATAGTCGGTATAAATTACGCTACCAGGTTTAGCCTGTGGTGGCTTTTTAACGAATTTTTTAAAGCAGTAGTCGACAGGGACTTTTGCTCCTTGCTTTGCATCGCTATAAAAAGCACAAATTTCTGCCGCCGTTTCAATTACGTTATTTGGTATAGCGTCGCCCTTAGTTTCGACAATCACGTGTGCAGAGTGGAAGTTTTTAGTGTGTAACCATAAATCTTCCTTAAACGCACGTTGGGTGAGTCTGTCGTTTTGGACGTTGTTTTTACCACATTTTATTACGTAACCGTCTATTTCAAATACTCTATACGCACTTTCTTCAATAGTTTTTACTTTGAATTTTGGTTTAGGTAAAAGCCCCTCTTTTATAAGTTCTTCTTCTAAATCTTTGAATTCATCTATATCTTTTGCTTGATTTATAAACATCATAACGGCTGTTAAATAAGAAAGTTCTTTTTCCGTCTGTGCCTTTTGTGGAAGTAAAATTTCTATCGTACGTTTTTCTTTAGCGTATTTTTTAAAGTATCTTTGGGCGTTTTTGCTTGGAGAAAGTCGTTTGTCAAGCGTTATTTTTATAGGTTTATAATCGTCGTAATAGTTTTCAAGCTCGCAACTGTCCATGCCTTCTTTAAGCCTATAGATGTTAGCAGTTATAAGTTCGCCCTTTATACGTAAAGTGTCTGCATCTTTGCACTCTAAAAGTTTTTCGCTTTCGCCTTGCAATTTTTTGCCAAGTTTTTTTATAAGACCTTGCACTTTATCGGTAAGCGACTTTTTCTTCGTTGCAAATGCCT
Organism: Clostridia bacterium; assembly: GCA_017503885.1. Taxonomy (GTDB): domain Bacteria; phylum Bacillota; class Clostridia; order Christensenellales; family Borkfalkiaceae; genus UBA10281. The sequence goes on along the minus strand of JAFVSF010000010.1, from coordinate 9,157 downwards.
TGCTTTTATCCTTGTTGGTGTAGTAATCTTCGTAAGCGTCGGCAATAGTATTGTAGTAAGTTTTTTCTCCGTCTATCGATAGGTAGTCTGTCACGTACACGTCACGAAGTTTGCCTTCGCCACAAACGTTTGGTTTAATTTCTAAGTTATAAATAAAGTTATAAAGTTTATTGTAAAGGTCCTCTGTCGAAGTGTAACCCTCGCATCTTTTTGCTCCTTCTACGGCAGTAGGGTAGGCAAAGCCCTTTACGTTTTCAAAGATAAACCTTGCTAAATCTTCGCCAGAAAATGCAGATAATCGGCTTATAGCCTCATTTTTATCGATTAATTCTATTTTGTCTTGTGGTTTTGGAAGTTTGTATTCAGCACCAGATAAGGTAACTCTTGTAGTTGCAACGTCTAGTGGAGCGTTTTTTTGGCAACCTAAAATTATTCCGTTCTCGGTTAAAATTAGGTTTGAATATTTACCCATTATTTCTGCGTATAAAACTTTCTTTACAGTTTCTCTAAAATCGTTCCTACCTGAAAAGGTCAGTTTAACTATTCTTTCAAAGCCAACGAGTTCAACACTTTCTATTATAGAGCCTAAAAGATGCTTTCTAAGTAGCATACAAAAACTCATTGCAGTTTTAGGATTTTGCTTTTCCTCTTTAGTAAATGCTATTCTACAATTTTCTGCGTTAGAAGATAAAACAAGGGTGCGATTGCCCGTATAAGAGTGCGTTACGAGATATACGTCGTCTTTATCGGGTTGGCTAACTCTATTTATTTTAGCACCTTTCAAAATGGTATTAAGTTCTTTGGCAACGTGGTATAAAGAAAAAGCGTCTTGAGCCATTTTGCACCTCTTTTTGTATATTATTATTAATATTATATATAAAATTTAAATAAAAGTAAAATTTATAGTGATAAAAATTTGCAAAAGATAGTAAAATATGCTAAAATACATATCGGACTTAATTAAAACATCTAATTTAGGAGTTAAATTATGAAATACGTAGTAGAAAAAGGCGAAAAGAGCACCGTAAAAATTAGCATTACGTTAAACGCTAAAGAATGGGACGAGGCTCAAGTATTAGCTTACAACAAAACCAAGCATAAGTATCAAGTACAAGGTTTTAGAAAAGGTCACGTTCCTAAGGCTGTTATCGAACAGTTTTACGGCGTAGGCGTATTCTTTGAAGACGCTGTTAACGAGGCTTTCTCTAAATATTATTTTGACGTTTTAGATAAAGAAACTGAAATCGAGCCTATCGACAGACCAGACGTTGCAATCGACAAGATTGATGAAAAAGGTCTTAAGATGACTGCAACCGTACCTGTAAAACCAGAAGTTACTATCGGTGCTTACAAAGGTATAAAGGTTGAAAAAGTTGAGTATAATGTAAACGACGATGATATCGCAACCGAAGTTAACAGACTTTTAGAGCAAAATGCTACTGAAGAAAGCGTTGAGGGAAGACCTTGCCAAAACGGAGATATTACTATTATTGACTATAGTGGTAGCGTTGACGGTGTTAAATTCGATGGTGGCACTGCTGAAAAACAACCTCTTACTTTAGGTAGTGGAATGTTTATCCCTGGTTTTGAAGATCAAGTAGTTGGTATGAACGTTGGCGAAACTAGAGATATCAACGTTAAATTCCCAGAAGATTACGGTGCAGAAGACCTTAAAGGTAAAGACGCTGTATTTACCGTAACCCTTCACGAAATCAAGGAGAAAAAGACCCCTGAACTTACTGATGAATTCGTAAAGGCAAAGGCAAACGCAGAGTCAGTAGACGCTTACAAAGCAAGCGTTAAGGAAAGACTTGAAAAGGCTAACGCTCAAAGATCTGAAAGAGAATTAGAAGATAAACTCATTAAGACTATTACCGATGCTAGCGAAGTTGAAATTCCTGAGGCTTTAGTTGAAAGAGAAATCGACAATATGGTACAACAAACGTCTTATAGACTTATGTATCAAGGTCTTAAGTTTGAAGATTACCTTAAATATACCGGTCAAACTATGGAAGCTTACAGAGAGGGTTGCAGGGAGTCTGCTAAAGATCACGTTAAAACTCAACTCGTAATTGACAAGATTATCACCGAAGAAAAGATTGACGTTACAGAAGAAGAAATCGAGGCTAAACTTACTGAACAAGCAGAATCTGTTGGTAAGAGCCTTAAAGAATACAGAAAGTCTGTAAACGACAAGCAAATCGGTTATATCGAAAACGGTATTATTATCGACAAGCTCTTCAAGTTCTTAAAAGAGAACAATGAAGTAGGTGCTTCTGCTGAAAAGCCTGCTGCAAAGAAGACAACAACTACTAAAAAAACTACCACTGCAAAAAAGACGGCAGAAAAAGTAGAAGAATAATAACAAACTAAGGGGGTAATTGGTAAATTACCCTCTTTTTATCCCAAAACAAGAAATAAGAAAAAGGGGAAATAAAATGGCACTTATTCCAATGGTCATTGACCAAACAGACAGAGGAGAACGTTCTTACGATATATATTCTAAACTTTTAGAAGAAAGAATAGTTTTTATAACTGGCGAAATTAACGACGCCTTGGCAAATACTGTAGTTGCTCAACTTTTATATTTAGAAGCAAAAGCACCTCAAAAAGACATAACAATTTATATAAATAGCCCTGGTGGTAGTGTTTCTGCCGGTCTTGCCATATACGATACTATGAATTACATTTCTTGTGACGTAGTAACTATTTGTATAGGTATGGCTGCAAGTATGGGAGCGTTTTTGCTCTCTAGTGGAACAAAGGGTAAGAGATATTCTTTACCTTCTAGCGAGATTATGATTCATCAACCTTTAGGTGGAGCACAAGGTCAAGCAAGCGATATTAAAATTCAGGCAGAGCATATTTTAAAAACCAAGAAAAAGCTCAATACTATTTTAGCATCTAACACGGGTAGAAGTTTTGAAGAGATTGAAAAGGCTACCGATAGAGATAATTATTTAAGTGCAGACGAGGCTCTTGTTTACGGGCTTATTGATAAGATTTTTTATAATAGGAAAGGAGAGTAAATGGCAAGTTTTTTAGATAAAGAACACGAAGAAGTTTGTTCTTTTTGTAATAAACCAAGAGAAAAAGCAAGGAAACTCGTTAGTGGCCCTAACGGCACGTTTATTTGTGAAGAGTGTGTGGAAATTTGCCAAGAAATTTTAAGGCTTGATAATGAAAAGGCTGAATACGACAGTATTAAACTTTTAAAGCCACAAGAAATTAAGGCAGAACTCGACAAATATATAGTAGGTCAAGACAAAGCGAAGAAGGTTTTGTCCGTTGCCGTTTACAACCACTATAAAAGGGTAAATTATAGAGGAAATCTTGCTGATGATACGGAGATAGAAAAGAGCAATATCTTGCTTTTAGGTCCTACAGGCTCGGGTAAAACCTTGCTTGCAAGAACTCTTGCAAAAATTTTAAACGTGCCTTTTGCCGTTGCAGACGCTACTACCCTAACAGAGGCAGGCTACGTTGGCGAAGACGTTGAAAATATACTTTTAAAACTTATTCAAAACGCCGATTATAATATTGAAAAGGCTCAAAGAGGTATAATTTATATCGACGAGATAGATAAAATTGCTAGAAAAACTGAAAACGTTTCTATAACTCGTGACGTTTCGGGCGAGGGCGTTCAGCAGGCTCTTCTTAAAATTATAGAGTCTACTATTGCGTCAGTTCCTCCACAAGGCGGAAGAAAACACCCTCAACAAGACTGTATAAGAATTGATACAACTAACGTTTTATTTATTTGTGGTGGAGCGTTCGTTGGACTTGATAAAATCGTTGCAAGGCGTAAAGACAATTCTTCTTTCGGCTTTGGTGGTGAGATAAAGAAAGATGGGGAAAACAATTCTCTTTATTTAGAAGACGTTCAACCCCAAGATTTAACTAAATTTGGGCTTATTCCTGAATTTGTGGGAAGAATGCCAATAACCGTTAGTTTGCACGCTCTTGATGAAAATGCTCTCGTTAAAATTATGACCGAGCCTAAAAACGCTATCGTTAAGCAATATAAAAAACTCGTTGGTTTTGACGACGTAGAGTTAGAAGTGACCGACGATGCAGTTTTAGAAGTTGCTAAAAGGGCGATAGAACTTAAAACGGGTGCAAGAGGTCTTAGAACTATTTTTGAAAACCTTATGCTTGATAGTATGTATCATATTCCAAGCGAAAAAGATATTCAAAAGGTTATAATAGATAAAGACGTGGTTTTAGGCAAAAAAGTACCTATTTTAGTAAAGCAAGAAACAGCATAAAGTTTCACGTAAAACAAAAAAGCCAAGCAAAGTTGCTTGGCTTTTTCAATGCAAATTTATTGAATAATCGACTTATAGGCAGAGTTTATATGGTTTTACCATATTTGTCTATGTCAAGAATATCAGTTGGGTCAATGTCTAGAACTGCACAAATATTTGCAAAAGTATCTAAAGAGGGCAGTTTTTTCCCATGAAGATAGCAAGAAATTTGAGATTGCTTAACGCCAACTTTCTCTGCGAGTTCAGTTTGTGTTAGGTTGCTGTGTCTTAAAGCATCAATTAAATTGTCTTGAATTTGTTTTATAGTTATCATTTTACACCTCTACAACTATTTTATACCTATTAGACATAAAATGCTTGACATATATCCATTGGATATAATATAATTTAATTAGGAGGTGCAATATGGAAAGAAAAAATAAAGCATGTTGGAATTGTGGCAATTATAGGGCTTATTATACTAGGGGCATTTGTAACTATGACAATACCTTTTGTGGGAAATGTAATCGTAAAAACGCAATAGTAAAAAACACGGATAGTTGTGAGATGTGGGTTAAGATATATAGAATTAAGAAAATACGTGAGGGTATAAGACTTAAAGTCTTAGAAAGAATTAGTGAAGACGTATCAATGATTAAACAAATAATGGAAGAAGAGAAAATACAGGAAATAATAGAATAATCGGCTTATAGGCTAGTTTTTTAGTTAAAACGCCGTTGCAAACGTTTGCAACGGCGTTTAAAGTATTTTATAAATATGAAACCTTATGCTAAAATAATGGGGTGAAGCGTCACGCTTCTTTACGGTTTTTTGCCCACTCTTTCATACGAAGGTCACGAGATAAGATTTTCTTTCTAAGTCTTATAGAAACAGGGGTAACTTCTACGAGTTCGTCGTCGGCAATAAATTCAAGACATTGCTCTAAAGAAAGAAGGGTAGGGGTAACGAGTTTTAAAGCGTCGTCACTACCAGATGCACGGTTATTAGTTAAGTGCTTTACCTTACAGACGTTTACAGTTAAATCCTCGTCACGGCTGTTTTCGCCAACTACTTGACCTTCATAAACCTTTTCGCCTGCACCAAGGAAGAGGGTGCATCTTTCTTGAGCGTTAAATAAACCGTATTGAGTGGTAACGCCCGTTTCAAATACAACTAGGCTACCTCTCGTTCTAGCAGGGATATCGCCTTTATATTCTTCGTAGCCTGCAAATACGTGGCTCATAATACCAAAGCCCTTTGTATCTGTAAGCATTTCACTACGGTAACCGAAAAGGCATCTTGCAGGAATTTTAAACTGAAGTTTAGTAGTTCCTCTGTCGTCGGCGTTCATTTCAATAAGTTCGCCTTTTCTAGCACCGAGTTTATTCATAATTGCACCAACGTAGTCGTTAGGAACTTCAACTACGAGGTCTTCCATAGGTTCGTGAGTTTTGCCGTTGATTTCTTTAAAAATAACCTTTGGGCGAGAAACTTGGAATTCATAGCCCTCTCTTCGCATATTTTCGATAAGAATTGAAAGGTGCAATTCACCTCTGCCAAATACTTTAAACGTATCGGCACTATCCGTTTCTTCAACTCTCATAGAAACATTAGTTTCTATTTCTTTAAAAAGTCTTGCTCTTAAATGACGTGACGTAACGAATTTACCCTCTTTGCCAGCAAACGGGCTGTTATTTACCATAAAGAACATAGAAACGGTTGGCTCGTCGATTGCAACGAAAGGAAGTTGCTCAATGCAGTCAGGGGAGCAAACTGTTTCGCCAATGTTTATTTTTTCAATACCAGAAAGAGCAATTATATCGCCCATTTCAGCATCTTCAACTTCAATTCTTTTAAGACCTTCAAATTGATAAAGTGTACCAACTCTCGCATTGGTCGTAGTTTTATCGGTGTGAACGAGCGTTACAGGTTGTCCGTTTTTAATTCTACCTCTAACAATTCTACCAATACCAATTCTACCAACGTATTCGTCGTAGTCGACGTTGCAAATAATTGCTTGTAAAGGCTCGTCAATCTTGCCCTCAGGAGCAGGAATTTCAGTTAAAATAGTGTCGAGAAGTGGGCTTAAATCTTGTCCTTGAGTAGGAGTTAAAGATGCCCAACCTTGTTTTGCACTTGCGTAAACAACCTTAAAATCAAGTTGGTCGTCGTTTGCTCCAAGTTCAATAAATAGGTCTATAATACCGTCAATCGTCTTATCAAGGTCGCCACCCTTATCGATTTTGTTAACGCAAACGATAGGTTTTTTGTTGAGTGACAACGCCTTTTTTAAAACGTATCTAGTTTGAGGCATACAACCTTCAACAGCGTCAACGAGTAAAACAACGCCGTCTACCATAGAAAGTATACGCTCAACCTCGCCACCAAAGTCTGCGTGGCCAGGGGTGTCGATAATATTTATTTTAGTGTCTTTATAAATAACGGCAGTGTTTTTAGCAAGGATGGTAATACCTCTTTCCTTTTCAATATCGCCACTATCCATAACTCTTTCTGCAACAGCCTCGTTTGCACGGAAGATATTGTTTTGTTTTAAAAGACCGTCAACCAAGGTCGTTTTGCCGTGGTCAACGTGGGCTATAATTGCAATGTTTCTTACACTATTTCTAATTCCCATATAAAATCTCCTTTAGTCCACGAAATAGTATAGTCTTATTAGAAAAATTTGTCAATTAAATGAAAATACTTTTAAAAAATAGACATTTTTTAAGTAATGTGCTACAATTTAAGTATGAAAAAGATACTTATGATAGCAACAGGTGGAACAATAGCATCTAGGCTCGGTGATAACGGGCTTTCTCCACAAATGAGTGGCGAAGAAATGCTTACTTACGTTCCACAAATACAAACGCTTTGCGAGGTTAGTTGTATTCAACTTATGAATATTGACTCTACCAATATTTCCCCTAACGAGTGGGAACTCCTTGCAAAAACTATTGAGAACAATTACCAAAGTTACGATGGATTCGTTATATGTCACGGCACTGATACTATGGCATATACGTCTGCCGTGCTTTCTTATCTTATTCCCAAAAGCCCCAAGCCTATAGTTATAACAGGCTCGCAAAAGCCAATCGACCTTGTTATTACCGACGCTAAAACTAACCTTTTAGACAGTTTTTTATATTGCGTTAGCAAAAAGGCGTGTGGAACGAATATTGTTTTTAACGGTAAAGTTATAAACGGAGCAAGGGCTAAAAAAGATGTACTCTAAAAATTACAATGCCTTTTCTAGTATAAATTATCCGCTCGTTGCGATTATTCAAGATGGAAAGGTTATGAGTTATCGTGATAGAAAATATAGTGGCAAGCCCGTTTTTTATGATAAACTTGACTCTTCTGTCGGCGTGTTTAAAATTATTCCAGGTGCAGATAGCAAGGTTTTAGACCAATACTTTAGTTTTTACGACGCAGTGGTGGTAGAAAGTTTTGGTACGGGTGGTATTCCTGACGGAGAAAACAGAGGGTTTTATTCGGTTATTGAAAAATGGCAAAAAAGAGGTAAAATTCTCGTTATGTGTACCCAAGTTGTAAACGAGGGTAGCGATATGACCGTTTATAAGGTTGGGAAAAGCCTTAAAGAAAAATACGGATTTTTAGAGTCTTACGATATGACTTTAGAAGCAGTAGTTGCAAAACTTATGTGGATACTCGCAATAACAAAAACGCCTTCTAGGGTTAAGAAAATCTTTTATCGTAACGTTGCAGATGATATTTTATACACAGAGGAATAAAAATGATTAGAAAATTTGCTAGATATTATAAACCACATTGGAAATTGTTTCTTTTGGATATGGTTTGTGCACTACTCGTTGCAGTGTGCAATCTAGTATATCCTAAAGTTGCAGGTGAAATAACTAAAGTAAAGCAACTGGATTTCGTTATTATGTGGGGTGGAGTACTGCTTGGTATATTCGTGGTAAAAGCCGTACTCAATTACATAATCGCCTATTGGGGACACGTTGTAGGCGTTAGAATTCAAGGCGATATGAGAAGAGATTTATTCAACCATCTTCAAAAACTCCCTTTTTCTTATTACGACGAAACAAAAACAGGCTCAATAATGAGCAGACTTATAAACGATTTATTTGAAATTTCCGAACTTGCTCATCACGGCCCAGAAGATATATTTCTTTCTCTCGTTACAATGATTGGTGCGCTTATAATGGTGTTTACTATTCATCCTGTTTTATCCCTTGTAGTTATTGTGGTATTGCCAATTATAATCATAATGGCAATCAAATTGAGGGGAGGAATGATGAAATCTTTTAGACTTTCGAGAGAGAAGACGGCGGAGATTAACTCTGCTGTAGAAAGTTCTGTTTCGGGTATAAGGGTTTCTAAAGCGTACACTGCCGAAAATCACGAAAACGAGAAGTTCAACGATGCAAACAGTGGACTTCAAAGTGCAAGGGCAATGCAATATAAAGCAATGAGCAATTTCCATACGGCAATGAGTTTTTCTATGGACTTTTTGTATTTGCTTGCATTTGTTGCAGGTGGCGTGCTTTACTGTTTAAACTGGATACAAATAGACGGACTTACGGCATACGTTTTATACGTTGCCAGTTTGATAACTCCAATACGAACATTCGTTGCTATTTTTGAGCAAATTCAACAGGGTATGACTGGTTTTGAAAGGTTCCAAGAAACACTTGCTGAAAAACCTGAAAATGAGACTAAAACCCCCGTAGAAGTTGATAAACTCAAAGGAAATATAGTTTTTGACAAGGTAAGTTTTAGATATAAAAAGCAAAATGATGATGAAGAAAGTCTTATTTTAAACGACCTTTCTCTCAACATAAAAGCAGGCGAAACGGTTGCTCTCGTAGGACCTTCTGGTGGTGGTAAAACAACCCTTTGTAACCTTATTCCAAGATTCTATGAGATAG
>JAFVSF010000164.1 GCA_017503885.1 Clostridia bacterium | reverse complement strand
TTATGTAGATGGCTATGGACCATATGATAAGGTTGTAGTAGCTATAGGCTCAAACGCATCATATAAAAAGGAATTTAAGCTTATGAATATAAATGATATGGCTATTAAGTTTAATACCTTTAAGCCTAGTAAACGTGTATCCAATAGGTGTAATTACTATGGAGGATAACGGTTCAGCAGATGAGAAGATAATTGCAATTCCGTTTACCGATCCAAACTACAATACCTATAAAAACTTGTCAGACTTGCCTAAACACGTTTTTGATGAGATGCAACATTTCTTTACCGTATATAAACAATTAGAAGGTAAAAACACTGCAGTACATACCGTTCAAGGTAGAGATAAGGCTCTCGAAATTATAAAAGATTCTCTTGTAAGGTATAGAGAAAATTTATTTGAAATTATAAATAAAGATTAATTAATCAACTTATAGCACGGCTTTAGTGCATAAGTATAAAAAGGAGTTAATATGGAAAAGAATATTCAGCTTGCATCTTACAGAATTAATCAATTAGAGTTTAAATTTAACGAAGGTATTAAACCTGGCACTAAATTTAACATAAATCCAAAGATTGAATGCAAGGTAGGTAGAAAGGATAAGACGTTGTTCGTTAACCTTTCAGCAAAGGTAAACGACGATTTGTCATCGCCAGTACCATTTAACATTTACGCTGCAATGTTTGCAACGTTTGTGATTCAAAACGAGGTTGAGCAAAACGTTTATGCACAAGAGGCAATGGAAGTGTTATATCCGTTTTTAAGAGCGGCTATTGCTAGTATTACTGCAAATTGCAATATACCTGCTTACGTTCTTCCTTATATCAATCAAACAAATATGACTCAAGAATCTCAACCAATTAAAAATAACGGAGATTTAAACTAATAATACAAGAAGTAGAAAACTTGCTTGCAAGGGTTTGAAACTTCGCCGTATTTCAAACTTGAAGTGTAAAAACAATAGTTTTGCAAAGATTTTGCTATTAAGCAAAAGATTTAACTTCCTATAGTTTACACTATATACGCATAAAATTTCATTGCCTTGTTATACTATATACGTATGACGGGCAAGGTTTTTAAAAAACTTAACATTATACCCGCCTTAATTTTGGCGGGTTTTATTTTTGCAGGATTTTCATTTTACACAGCAAAGGCATTTCCTCTTGCAAAAAACACCTTAACGCTGAACGTTGTTGCAATGGGTAGAGAGTATTGTTTTTGCTATCCAGAAATAGATTATTATCAAGGCGAGCCTTATTTAAAAAATGCTGAAGAGGTAGTTAACGGAATGTATTATGATACTATAATTCATCCTAAAAATGCAGAAGTTACGGTATTGCCAGAGCTAGAATATCCCTTTAAATTTAAAAAAGAAAAAGAGGGAAAGGCAATAGATAAAGAAGACTTGCTTTTAAAAATTGATAGAGCGTTGCGATTAGGAGAGAGTAGAATATTTGCAAAAGAAGTTATCTTAAAACCATATCTAACTGTAGAAAAGTTGCAAAAATCAACCTATAGACGGGCTTTTTTCTCAACAAACTATACTTATTCTAGTGATGAGCGTAAAGAAAATATAAGAGTGTGTGCAAATTACATAGGGGCAGTCACTCTTGAAGACAATCAAGTTTTTTCTTTCAACGACGTTGTTGGAGAGAGAACTGAAGAAAGAGGTTTTAAAAATGCAAAGATAATAGAAAAGGGGAAGTTTATAGAAGGTGTTGGTGGTGGAGTTTGTCAAGTTTCATCTACTATGTATAATGCCGTTTTGCTCAGTGGTTTGAAAGTTATAGAAAGACGTCAACACAGTATGGCAGTTTCTTACGTAG
>JAFVSF010000163.1 GCA_017503885.1 Clostridia bacterium | reverse complement strand
TTGTCGCTACCATAAATTTCTGCACCTGCCTCTAAATAAAGGGTGGTGTTAGACCACATCATAACGGAAGAAATATAATACTTGCCTTTTGGAACGACTACTCTTCCTCCGTTTTCCTTGCAAAGATCTAAAACGTATTGAAACTCTTTAGTCTGTAATCCGTCAAAATCTTTTTTGACACCGTAATCAGTAACGATAAAAGCTTTCATAAATTTCCCCTCTCAATTTATCGACTTATAGGCAAAGATTATGCCTTTTGAGCCGATTCCTTCATATATTGCAAAGTATACAAGTTGTAGTAATTTCCACGAAGTTTTAAAAGTTCGTCGTGAGTGCCTTGCTCTAAAATTTCTCCGTGAGAAAGCACTATAATATTATCTGCCTTTTGAATTGTAGAAAGTCTATGAGCAACCATAAGCATAGTGCCTACGTTCATCATTTTATCGAGCGAATCTTGAATTAAAACTTCAGTTTCGGTATCGATATTTGCAGTTGCCTCGTCGAGTATCATAACCTCTGGGCGATGAATAAGCGTTCTCGCAAAGGAAATGAGTTGTCTTTCGCCAGCAGAGAAATTGTTGCCCCTTTCTCTAACTTCTTCGTCAAGACCATTTGAAAGTTTTGCAATAAGTTTGTCTGCGTTTACGTATCTACAAACTTCCGCTATCTCTTCATCCGTAAACTTCTCTTCACGAAGAGTTATGTTGCTTCTTATCGTTCCCGAGAAAAGGAATACGTCTTGAAGCATTTGTCCAAAATGTTTTCTAAGCGAGGAAATTTTTATATTTCTTATATTTATTCCGTCTACTAAAATCTCTCCTTGTTGTATGTCGTAGTTTCTGCAAAGAAGAGATAAAATAGTCGTTTTTCCACTACCTGTCGAGCCAACGAAAGCAACGGTTTGTTTAGCCTCTACTTTAAACGAAACGCCCTTTAATACCCACTCGTTAGGAATATACGAAAACCATACGTTTCTAAACTCTATCTCGCCCTTAATTTCATCAAGTTCGATAGCGTCTTCGCTGTCTACGACTTCAGGTTTCATATCGAGTATAGAGAAGATTTTTTCTGCAGATGCAAAAGCCGATTGCAACCAGTTGAATTGCTCTGCCAAAGTTTGTATTGGGTTAAAGAATTTTTGGATATACATATAAAACGCAACCAAAACGTCTGCTGTAATTATTTGACCAAAAACTTTCCAACCGTCGATATAGCCTTTACCTCCGAGGAAGAAAAGACAAAGCACGGATGCAACGTAAAGCATATATACGGTAGGACGGAAAATACTAAACACGAACATCTGTCCTCTTCTCGCCTTTTCAAGTTTTTTGTTCTTTTGCGAGAAATCTCCCATTTTAACGTCTTCACGATTGAAAATTTGAATTACTTTCATACCCGAAAGGTTTTCAGATAAGAAGGTGTTAATATCGGTAGTTCCATCTTTAACCTTTCTATGTGCTTTTCTTGAAAATTTACGGAAAATAACCGTAAATAAAACTACGAAAGGTACGAAACAAAGCACCATAAGGGTAAGCATATAGTTAATGCAAAGCATTGCTATAAGCACGCCCACTATTACGAAACAGTTTTTAGTGAGGTTTACTATAATGTTGGTAAACATCATAGAAATACCGTTCGTATCGTTAGTAACTCTCGTAACAAGTTTTCCTACTGGAATATTGTTTAGTTGAGAGTGAGAGAGCGACTCTATATGAGTAAACAACTCTTCTCTCATTGCAGATATTATCTTTTGACCTGTTTTTTGAAGAATAATCGCTTGGAAATAAGAACATATAAGCGACAAAATCAAAACGCTAGCGTAAACGACAACTGCAATTATTAGCGTTGGCATTTGGAAATTTGGAGTTGAAATAACCCTTTGTATGTAAGATACGATAAGTGGAGAAACTATTTCGTAAGAAATAGCAAATACCATCATAAGGCCTACTAAAATAAAGTTGCCAACGTAAGGCTTGGCATACTTTAAAAGCCTTTTTGCAAGTTCGCCGTCTTTCATATTTCTATCAAAGCCGATTGCTTCTTTCTTATCTTTTATTAGTGCGTATGCAATGATAAATATCGTTGAGAAAACGCCTATTACAGCACCGACAATCAAAAGAGGTAACCAATCACGCATTTTCGTTCGCCTCCTTTTTCTCGTCTTCTAATTTTTGAAGGTCTACGGCGTTTTTATACTCTTCACATCTTGCGTATAACTCGTCGTGTTTACCAACGTCTAAAATCTTTCCGTCTTCGATATAGATAATCTTATCCATACCTATAATTGTTGAAATTCTGTGGGCGATAAGTATAGTAGTCTTGCCCTTTCTAGTTTCGGCAAGGTTTGTAAGAATTGCTCTTTCCGTCTTTGTGTCTACTGCCGAAACAGAGTCGTCTAAAATAAGAATTGGAGCGTCTTTCATCAGTGCTCTCGCAATAGAAATTCTCTGCTTTTGTCCGCCCGACACGGTAACTCCTCTCTCGCCGAGAATAGTTTGATAACCCTCTTTAAAATCTACAACGTTGTCGTGTATATCCGAAAGTTTAGCGTACTGCATAACTCTATCAAAACTCTTGTCGTCAGATGCAAACGAAATGTTATTCTCTATCGTATCACTAAAGAGGAAATTGTCTTGAGGCACGTACGCCATATAACTTCTAAGTGAAGAAATTTTTACGTCGTTCACGTCTTTTCCGTCGACAAAAACAGTGCCGTTTGGAACGTTATAAACCCTGAGCAAAAGGTCTACAACCGTAGTTTTACCAGAACCCGTTTTACCCACGATACCTACGTTTTCACCTGCATTGATTTTAAACGAGGCATCTTTAAGAACGGGATAATCGCCGTCTGGATAAGTAAAGGTAAGATTTCTAAATTCTACCGAGCCGAATACACCGTCTATATCTACGGCGTCTTCTCTATCGATTACGTCTTGCCTTGCATCTAAAAGTTCGCTAATTCTCTTAACGGACGCTTTGCCTCTTGAAGACATTTCGATAAGCTCCGAAATTGCCATAACCGGCCATATTACCGAGTTAAAATAGCCTATAAATTCAAAGAGTTCGCCACTATTGAAAGTCTGGTTATATACCAAATATCCACCGTAACCTAAAATTATGCAGATAACAGACTCAATAAAAAGGGTAATGCAAATTCTAAGCAACGTAGAATATTTTGTGTAAATTACGTTAGTATTTTCGTTCTTTTTGTTGAGTTTTTTAAACTCCCAAAGTTCTTTTGCCTCTTTTACAAAGGCTTTGATTACTGAAATGCCCGAAAAATTCTCTTGCGAAAAATCTGAAAGCGAAGAAAAAGCAGCCTGTCTTTCATCCCACTTAATTGTGAGGTATTTGCCAACGATTAAACTAGCCGTAAGCATAAACACCATTGGAATTAGAGAAAACAAGGTTAAAACCCAACTCATTTCCCACATTTTAATTATTGCAAGACCACCTAAAAATACGGCGTCGCAAAGCATTAAAACGCCCCAGCCAAAACACTCTTGTACGGTTTCTAAATCGTTTGTAAAAAGGGACATTAAGTTGCCGACTTTGTTAGTTTGATAATATTGTTGAGAAAGATTTTTGCAGTGGTCGAACATTGCAGTACGTATGTCTGATTCAACTTTGATACCAGCACCTAAAAAACATACTCTCCACAAAAATCTACCCACGATTATTACTAAAATAACTATCATAAGTGGCAAACAAATTCTATCGATTAAAAACCTGCCGTCAAATGCTATTTTATTTGCTCCCTCTTCAATGTAGCCCTCACTCATTCCGTTTATAATCATACCGTAAAATTCTGGAATTTTAAGTTGGTAATAGTCAACGGCAACAAGTGCTATGATACCTAATAACAGTAGTATTCCGTACTTTAGGTAATACTTGTTTATGTACTTGTCAAAAATCATTTTTTCCTCTCTTCTAGCGTTTTTAAACCCAGAAAAAACGTTAAGTGTAAATTTATATATAAATTTATCACTTTTCTCTAGTTTTTGCAACTTTTTTTTACAAATTTAATCAATATCATAAAATTTTCACACTGCATAAAATGACCGAGAAATTTATTATTGTAAAAATATTCGTTTTATCGACTTATAGCCTCACTTTTTGAAAATTTTGCCTTTTGACAATACTCGACAATTTTCCCCTTGAAATAAATGAAATTCTGCGTATACTTTATCTAAACGTACTAGGAGGCTAATTTTGAACATCGGTCTTTTTATAGATGCCTTTTATCCTATGGTAGACGGCGTAATTAACGTGGTAGACAACTACGCAAAAGAACTTTCTCGCTATGCAGACGTAACCGTTTTTTGTCCACTGGAAAAGGGCGTTAAAATAACTGACAAACCGTATAAAATCGTTCAGTGCTTTTCTTTTTCCGTGCCAAATTTCGACTATTCAATACCCCTTCCGTTTTTAGACGTGAAATTTAAGCGATTGTTAAAAAAGTATAAACTTGATATCGTGCACGTACATTCTCCTTTCAACCTCTGCCGAAAGGGAAAAAGATACGCCAAAAAACACAAAATACCACTCGTTGCTACTATTCACTCGCAATACAAAAAAGACTTTGAAAAGGTGCTAAAGTTAAAACTCTCTACAAAACTTGCAACGTTTTCAATAATTTCCTTTTTTAATTCTTGCGACGAGTGTTGGACGGTAAATAAGGGTATGCTATCTCTTTATAAAAACCAATTTAATCTAAAACCAAATTGTGTAGTTGTTCCAAATGCAACCGACCACACTCCTATACAAAACGTTGAAGAGGCTTTAAAAGAAATAAACGATTTATACAATTTAGAGGAAAACACCCTAACCTTTCTCTACGTTGGAAGAATAACCTTTCAAAAAAATATTCCTTTGATTTTAGAGGCTTTGGCAATATTAAAAGATAAAGGAGTTGATTTTAAAATGCTATTCGTTGGCAGTGGAAGTGACGAGGAAAAACTTACGGAATACGTCGCCAAGTTGAATTTAACTAGCAACGCAATCTCTTGTGGAAAAATAACTGACAAAACACTACTGCAAAAATTGTACGCAAGGGCTAAACTTCTGCTTTTCCCCTCTCTTTACGATGCCAACTCGCTCGTGCAAATTGAGTCTGCGTGCCAAAAAACACCCACGTTATTTGTCGAAGGTGCAACGACTGCTTGCGAAATTATAAAAGACAAAAACGGCTTTTTGGCTAGCCCAAACAAAACCTCTTATGCTGATGAAATTTTACGGATAATTTCCAGCGACGCACTATACGAAAATGTTTGTCAGGGCTGTTATAAAGACTTGTATCTCACTTGGAAACAGTCTGTAAAAAGCGTATTTAAAGAGTATCAAAGACTAATTGAAGAAAAGAACAATGCGAAAACTTCTTCTAAAAGATATAGCCGACTAAAAAAGGCATAAGTTTTTAGCAAAAACACGCCTATATGTCGATTATTACACTGTTTAAATAAAAGCGAGAGCCTTGACATAGCATGGCTCTCGCTTTTATTTATATAGACTTTTTATAGTGCTTATCAAAATATTTATCAATAGCCCTGTCGTCTTTTTGTGTAAGTATTTGTTTTAACTCTTCGTTTTCTTTTACAAGTTCTATAACCCTTTGCTTTAACTTGTCGT
Source organism: Clostridia bacterium (assembly GCA_017503885.1). Taxonomy (GTDB): domain Bacteria; phylum Bacillota; class Clostridia; order Christensenellales; family Borkfalkiaceae; genus UBA10281. The sequence continues at coordinate 7,745 of JAFVSF010000163.1, read as the reverse complement.
TTTCTTCCTTTAGCCCTTTTGCAATTCTATCGCAAAGGCCGTTTATCTCTCGCTTTAATTTGTCTAAAACGGCATCTCCCTTTTCTCCCTCTTTATATGGGTTACAACATTTTCCGTACGTTTTAATTATCTTTTGTCTAACCTTTTCCACCCTTTGTTTTTCAAACCTTAAAATATTTCTATACTTATTTTGATATCTAAGTGCTAGTTTAGGGCTATCGGTCATCTCGCCTATCGTTCTTCTAACCGACTTGCCAAATGTTATGCCAATAAGTATTTTCTCCAACAAGAAATCTGCCTCGCCATCTTCAAAACTAATGATTTTAGTCGCTTTTAGTTGAAAGTCGCCTAAGATTGCATCTTTATACTCCGCATCGCTTTCAGTCTTTTTTAAAGCCGAATAATACACGTTTCTAACGCTACCCTTTGCCTTGCCCGTTTTATTTGCAAAATCCTCAAACACCTTTGAAAGACTACCACCTTTTGTACGTACGTCGTACGCATTTTTCATTAGTTCTTTAATTTGTGCATCTCGCAATTTAGTCATAATAATCCTCCTTGATAATGATTTAATTATTGCCAAATTTTTTAGTTATAATACATATTTTTTTATAAACTAGAATAAATTAAACTATGTATTGCTATTTTTTATGCGACGTGCCATGTGCCTTAAAGGTGGACGGAGCGTTTTTAGGCGTAACTTCACACAACTTGCGTTACGTAGAAAGCGAAAGGTGTTTTTTAGAGTTTATTCCCTTGGACGAAAGTTTTGAAAACGTTAGTTTTCTATTTGACAAAAACCACCCTGTTTCTACAAAAAACACTAAGATAATCGACCTATACGGTGGTTTTTTGATTATTCCTCAGTTCTATCGAAAAAGCGACGGAAGGTTTACTCTTCTTGGAAAAAAGAGTTTTGATTTTACCTATCCAACACTTGTAACCTGCTTTAGTCAAAACGGTGTAAAACTTTGCGTCAGCAAACAAAACGACTTTCTCATAGAAGAACTGCCCTTTACTCCTAAAAACGTAATTTTCGACACGTGTAGAACTTACGGAAACGAATATTTACTAGCAGTTTGCATTGCAGACAAAACCGAGATTTTAGCCTTTAAAATTGGCGAAAAAATAAGTTTGGTTTTTAAAAACGTCTGTGATGGATATTCTCTAAACAAAAATACTTTGACAGTTTTTGAAAAGAAAAACGACCTTTTAAAACACTCTATCTCTTGCACGTGGCAATTTGGCGAAACGGTCACTTTGAAAAACTACAAAATCACTTGCGAAAGAGAGGTTTTTTCTCTACCTGAAAAATTGCTCGTAATAGCATTTTTTGAAGAACTGTTATTAGACGGCGACGTTGAGGCTTTTCTATCCCCAGAATTAAAACCTAGGTCTAGCGAGATGAAAGAGTTTATAGGCAAATTCACTAGAATTTTGCCCCCTCCTCATTTTGTTTCAAGCGATTTAGTAACCCTTTTATATGATGATAAAGTTGAATACGCGCAGGTAGCCGTTACAAACGGATTGATTACAAACGTAACGCTAATTTAATGCTTAATTGACAAAATAACCCGTATAGCCGTACAATTTCATTGACAAAATTTTAACAATAGGTTAAAATTCAGTAAAAACGATATAAAATATACGAGGAATTTATGTACGCTTTAATTTACGGCTCTTTGATTATCATCATACCCGGCATACTATTTGCTCTATATGCAGAATTTAGAGTAAAATCAACCTTTAAAAAATACTCTCAAGCAGAAACCGAGGCAAAGGCTACTTCAGAGCAAGTGGCTTACAAACTCTTATCTCAAAACAACTGCTACAGCGTTATGGTTAGCAGAACGCCTGGCGAACTTACCGACAATTATAACCCTACGACGCACGTTTTAAGCCTTTCTGATTCTACTTACGGCAAATCTACCGTCGCCGCAGTTGGGGTTGCCTCACACGAATGTGGACACGCTGCTCAACACAGTGAAGACTCTAGGCTAATCGCAATGAGAACGGCTTTAGTGCCTATTACCAATTACGGCTCGACGTTTGCTGTTCCCGTAGCCATAGTCGGTCTTATTTTAGAACTTCTTATCGGTGGTGTAGGCGTAAACCTTGGAACGTACGTTTTAGCTTTAGGCGTGTTGCTTTATTCTCTTTCTACAATCTTTGCTCTTATAACCATACCGGTAGAAATAGACGCATCAAGGCGTGCCGTTATAATGCTTAGAGATACAGGGCTTTACACAAAAGAAGAACTTGCTAGTATTAGAAAAGTTTTATACGCCGCTGCCCTTACCTACGTTGCATCTCTTCTCGTTTCTTTCTTGTATTTAGTTAGATTTATTATACTTTTGAGCAAGTTTAGAGATAGAGATTGATTTTTATAAACAAACTAAAAGGGGTTTTGCAAAACGCAAGCCCCTTATATGCAAAAATTTACGAGGGGCAAATCTTTGCTCCTCGCTTATTATTATATAATATAGACAATTTAACAAAAACGGCACGGCTTAAAGCCGTGCCGTAAATTTATACAATTTTTATGCTACAACGCTTTCTGATGCTACTTGAAGGTCTTTTTCTGCTACTAAACCTAAAATACCGTTTTGCTTTGCAAATACGTCGAAGGTTACGTCAGCATCGTCAGTTTCTTCTTTTTCTTCAGTCCAGTATTCATCGTCTTCAGTCTTTAAGTCAGCCATCTTAATTTTATAAACGTATGATTTGAACTCTGCACCACTGTAAACTGCGATAAAGTAATAATCATTACCACTCTTTACAACTTCTGGCTTATACCAAGAAGTGTTGATAGCAAACTCGTTTATTCTATAAACTTTTGCATCTTTGCCTTCTGCAAGGTTGAGTTTGTAATAATTGCTTGAAGCATCGTGGAAATAAAGGTAAGCTACTTCGCCTTCTACGTTAACGTAATCTAACGTTGCACCTCTTAAAAGTTCAGAAGAAAGTAATACGCTTACACCGTTATCAGTTGTATCTTCGTCTTTTTGAGAATGGTCGTAAACTAAAAGACCGATATTAGCTTGAACGTAGTAAACTTTTCCATCGTGGAAAACAGAGCCTGTTGCAAATACGCTTGCAATGTTGTTTGTTGCTTCGCTGTAAACGTAACTTTCAGTTTTGTACCAAGTGTTAGCGATTGTATTTTTAAGGTCGGCTTCTGGAATTTGCATATATACGGTCTTGCCACCTTCAACAGTGTTAAGACTTGTATAAGTGAAATAAAGGTTGCCGTTTTCAACTCTTAAAAGGTCAATAGTAACACCGAGAATACCAAAACCACCATCTGGGTTCTTTTCACCGTTTACAAGTTTTTGACCTGCACCGTTAATAACTTTAACTGGCTTTGTGTCTTTGCCTGCAAAGTCTAATTTGTAAACAACGTGGAAAGCTTCTTTTTGAATATTGTCTGCGTTAGAAAGAAGTGCGTTGATAGGATTAGAAGTAAAGTAAACGTTGTTACCTGCAAATAAAACTTCTGAAACGTCTATCTTTGCAAGTTTGTCTGCTTTAAGAGCCTCTTCATCTTTTTTGTACTTCTTGTCTTCTGCGTTAACTTCAGTAGTATAAACTAAACCACCTTCGATAGCGTCGTAAACGTAGAGTTCGGTGCTATGAACGATAAGGTATACGTTACTACCAGATTGAACAAATCTATAAGTTACTGAGTTTGTAAAGTCACGATCAACGATATTCTTTGACGTATCGGTTGCATCAAGCTTAGTTCTAAAGAAGTTGAGTTTGTCTTTTTTAGTAGTACCAGTCTTGTCGTTTTCGTTAGAAGATACTGCGTAATATACGTACTCGCCGAAAATGTAGAAGCCTGCGTTTGTATCGCCTGCAACTAAAAGTTTAGAAACAACGGTTTCTGGCGTTGCATTAAGGTCGTTTTTGTTAACTCTTAAAAGAGCGCCCTTTGTTACTTCGCCCGTTTTATAATCGGTTGAGTAGCTTTCTATACCGTTAATGAAATAAACGTAATTATTAGTCTCTGCTACGAAACCTCCGTATAAAGTGTTGTCTGTACCTGCTTTGTCTGCAGTGATTTTCTCTTCACCACAAGCAACAAGCCCAAATACACAACACATAGCCATGATTAAGCATAAAAGTTTTTTGCCCATTTTTTTACTCCTTAAATATCTTTGGAATATTTGAGTTCCTAATTACATATTGTTAATTAGATACATATACACTCTAGTATTATATACTAATTTTTTCAATTAGGCAATTATTTATCGCCACATTTTTATTTAAAAATAAAAAAAGGAGAATTAAAAATGGAAAAAATAGGACTTTTTGACTTAATAGACAAATTCAACTCGGTCGCAAGTGGCAAAAAAACGTTTGACAAAACGCCCACGCAAAACCCAACTAAACAGGACAATTCCACACATCCCAATTTTTTCGACCCTCAAATACTTCCTCCCAAACACTACTTAATGAATACTAAACTGCTCGATTTTTACAATAAACACGATTCCTTTGCAAAAAACGTAAAACACTAAACGGACAATTCGTTTAGTTAAATGATAAGGGCGAACGCAAAATAGCGTTCGCCCTCTTTTTTGTCATACGTTTTTAGATATCCACGTCTGAAAGCAAGTTTTCGTCGTTTTCACGAAGTTCCTTTGGTACGAAAATCGTATCGTAATCAACGAAATATTTCTTTTTGTTGATTGTAAAATAATCTACCGTTTTCATCGTTACAAGAAGAAGCGATGCAAAAGGAATAAGTATAATTTCACCTACGCCAAACGTAAAAAGACTTACGCTAACGTGCAAATAAATCAACCCTACGGTCACTGCAAAATACGCTGAAATCATTTTTAAAAAGTATGCTTTTTTAGGTACGATACCCTCTAAAAACGCCTTTTTAACACTCTTGTGTTCACCGAGTAAAACGTTTGCCATTACTTGACTAAACACGGTGCAGTAAAAAGACATTGCTATAGATACCGTAAGCCCACACGCAAATAATGTTCCAATAGGCATCAACCAAATGGTTAAACGGAACACTCCCCATACGATTAAAGATACGAAAGTAGACCATAAAACAGAAGAAACTGCGTCTATAAGTTGATAAACTAAGATTTTTTTAAGGTTTTCTATCATTACGACAACGTAACCTCTGTGCGACATATCCGTCATGTGTCCGTTTACCAAAATCATTAAGGTACAATCGCTCACACCAGTTAAAAATCTGTATATAATGCAGAAAAGAAGTACGATTATAACAGTCCAAACAAGACCACCAGCGTGTGTTGAAATATACCCTCTAAACGCCTCGAAATTTATTTTTAACTGACTTATAGTCAATTCGTGATTTTCTCCGTTTACTATTGCTACTACTACGTTCCATAAAGACTTAAACACGGGACGTAGCATTTCAACAAACGGTCTTAACGCAAGTTTTAATATAAGCCCAAGCGAAAGTGAGAACAACGCGAAAACTATTAGCTTATATATAAGGTTTTTTATAACGAGCGCATAATTTGCTATGGCTATTTTTAAAGCATTTCTTAACCTCATAAAAACCTCCACCTCTTTTTTCCTTGTTATTATATAACATTGAGCAAAATTTTGCAATACTTTTTTAACAATTACACCCTTTTAAGCCGTTAAATTAAGCCTTTGCACAATTTTATTATAATTCACATAACATATAAAGTATGTTATTTTCTTCAATTTTTAAATGGTTAAACCTTATGACGGCAGATTTGTTCGTTACTAAACAATCTCCTATTTTTATGGTGGTAAACCAAACAGATAACGAAGATTATTACAATCATGTCTGCCGTATTCTCTGCTTTTTAGGGGCTAATGTGGTCAATTTGACCGACCTTTATAGGCAAGATTTGTTTTGTCATAACTACTTTGACGGAATTATTTGTATTAATAAAAAATTAAAGAAAATTGAAATTGAATTGATAAAGGCAAAAAAAACTTCTAGTAGAAAAACATATAAGAAAATGTTCCTAGAAAAGAATTTCTTTCAATAAATGGCTAAATATAGCCCCGTTTGTATACTATTGGACACTGTTTGTATACTATTAGACACTGTTCGCAAAATAAAAATATTATAATTTACAAATTAATTGTAAAGGTGTATCATAAGGTTGTCAATTGGTTAGCAGTTGACTGATGAAGCTCATCATTTTCCCCCTTATCATATATTTTTCAAAGAGCAGTTTGCGAAGAGTTCGCGAACTGCTCTTTGAGTTTTAGGGTTTTATAAAGTTTTTAGAATTGATGTCTATATTTATCAAGGTCTACTTTACCGTTTACAACTTCAATTCCCTCCCCCTCGAGCATAGCACGTTGAGCGTCTTGTCCACCAAAGGCAAAAGCAGGGGTTAAAAACCCATCTCTATTGACAACCTTATAGCAAGGAATATTTTGAGGGTCTGGGTTTACGTGAAGAGCGTAGCCAACCACTCTAGAAGATCGAGGTCGACCGAGAGCCTTTGCTATATCACCATAAGTGGTAACTTTGCCTATAGGAACAGTTTTTAGAAGTTGATATATTTGGTCGAAAAAGGACATAGTACTTCACTCCTTAAAATTTTTACAAAAAAACATTGAATAAAATCCTTGATAAAAGTGATTTTATATGATATAATGATAAAAGTCAATCAAATAATGCTGGTGTGGCTCAGTCGGTAGAGCAGCTGATTCGTAATCAGCAGGTCGCAGGTTCAAGTCCAGTCACCAGCTCCAAACAGAAAAAGTAGGGTTTTACCTACTTTTTTTGTTTTTAGTTGAATAATTGGGATTTGAACCTTCATTGACCTGCTGATTATTTCATTAGGGTTCCCAAAAATAATTGCTTGTCAAGAATTTTTGGGAAGAGGAGCAAGCGACTGAAAAGTCTTGCCAATTACCTTTGGTGATTGGTTGACAAAAGGTCGGCTTGCGACGAGGTCGCACGGTTCAAGTCCAGTCACCAGCACCAAATCAGTATAATCCGAACCAAATACTTGTAACAAGTGAATGGTTCGGATTTACTTTTGCACTTTAATCGTAATAACGGTAGGAATTTATCTTCCTGCCGTTTTTTCTTTTTACGACAAAATAAGATAAAAAAATTTTCAAAAAGATGTTAGGTGTACACGTTCTTGTACAGTTGAGTATTGACTTTTGTATTTTTATATGATAAAATAGAATTACAAACACGAACATATGTTTAGGATATGATTTGTGTGGGTATATATAATTAAGGGGTTCTGCCCCTTTGTGAAGCTTGCATGCATCGGCAGGTTTTGTTTGGCGTACATTTTTACGCTTGTGGGAGATATTATCCCGTTCACCCGAAGTCGTTTTACATAAAGGGAAACAAAACGGCTTTTTAAGGGTTTTATTGTCGTATAATTTTTTACGACAATGTGCCGTCCTTTCGCTTTTTATTAAGTAAAAGGCTTGGAAAGATTGACCAACTTTTCAAGTAGGCGCGCCAGCGTTGAAAAGCGTGGTTTGGCGATAGGTCTATTTTGTGGTACAAATTTTTTAGGTGCTGCACTCTAAAATCGAATACTTCCGGATAAGAATCCGTGTAGAAGTGAACCCATACGTGGGCGAGATTTTTACACGGATTTTTTTATTCCCTATCGGAAAGGAGATGTGCTTATGTGGAAAAATAAAAAACTTAATATTGTGTGCGCGGCGTTTTGCCCTTACACCTTTTAGGTCGGTGGTAGTTTTTATCAGCGACTTTTTTGCACCTTTTTTCA